>NZ_JAEQCX010000073.1:0-54126 GCF_020738035.1 Microcoleus sp. PH2017_28_MFU_U_A | reverse complement strand
TCGGATTCGACCTGTTCTGTCAGCCATGACGGAATTGCGATCGTTACATCTCCAGCATTGCACAGCTATGTTGAGAAATGTTCAGCGTAAAAGAATCAGATCTATTTATAGCCTTTCGAGCTTTCATATGAGGTACTCATGGGCATAGGGCATAGGGCATTGGCCTCCGTCATAGGTCTCCGTGGGCATACCTCACCACGCTTGAGAACCGCTTTATCAAGATCGGGTAAAGAGGCGATCGTAGGAGCGAGAATTCAGATCCGGGAAATAAAGTAGTCTTTCTACCACCATTTTACTGCCAAAAAAACCTATGGCTGCATTAATCCCATTGACGATGTTCGGTTTGATCCCGATCGTTCTTTACTTGTTTGTGAGGTTTCCGACTCAGCGGGCGGTAATTATCACTTTTGTGGCAGCGTGGCTATTTTTACCACAAGTTTCTTATCCCATCCCCATATTGCCCGCCTATACCAAAGTTTCCGCATCTTGCTACGCCATTTTGCTGGGTGTTATTATCTACGACACTGAGCGCCTCACCAAATTTAAGCCTGGCTGGCTGGACGTGCCAATCGTAATTTGCTGTTTGTCTCCAATTATTTCACAACTTACTAATGGCGGTAGCCCAATTTCTCCGACTTTCAACCAAATCGTTACTTGGGGTCTGCCTTATTTTTTTGGACGGTTGTATCTGGGTAGTTTAGACGGGCTGCGACAATTGGCGATCGGGATTTTTGCAGGTGGTTTAGCCTACGTTCCTTTTACTTTATTGGAAGGGGTTAAGGGCCCACTTCTGCACCAAATGGTTTACGGCGTCAACGCCTTTGAGGACTGGGGTCAAGCAAGGCGCATGGGGGGGTGGAGACCTGTAGTATTTATGCAGCACGGTTTGATGGTGGGCGTGTGGATGATGACAGCAGCCTTAATCGGAATTTGGCTCTGGCAAACTGGGACGCTCAAAAAGTTTCAGGGCAAAAACATTAAGACTCTAGCAATTGTATTAACTATCGCTTTTTTCCTCTGCCGTTCTACAGGTGCCTATACTTTATTTTTTATCGCGTTACTCATATTATTTTGTGCCAAGTGGTTTCGCACTTCTTTGCCACTACTATTCGTAATTGGATATATAGCGTTTTATCTGTACGTAGCTGCATCTGGTCAATTCTCGAGCCACGACGTGATGAGCGTAATCAATCCCATATTTGGCGAAGAACGGGCCGCCTCTCTGAAGTTTAGATTTGACATGGAAGAGATATTAGGAGATAAAGCGCGACAAAGATTTATTTTTGGCTGGGGGGATTCGGGCGGAAACCGCGTATACGACGGGTACGGTAAAGATATCTCGGTCACCGATAGCTTGTGGATTATTGCATTTGGCATCAACGGTGCAGTCGGTTTAGTTAGTTTATTTGCTTCATTTTTACTTCCTGTTGTCGTCTTTGCGTTCAAGTATCCCGCCAGAACCTGGTCTCATCCGAAAGTAGCGCCCGCTGCGGCCCTGGGAGTAGCCGTAACTATGTATATGTTTGACTGTGTTTTGAACGCTATGGCTAACCCGATTTTTGCGGTCATTGCTGGAGGAATATCGGGTCTGGCTTTAAAAGCTCCAGAAAGTCTGAAGGCCAAGAAAACCATTTCGCCTTCGCCACCAAGAAGACAGTCGCTGGTTCACCAAAAATCAGGATGATTTTCAAGCTTTGAGCGCGCTCAAAGCTTGAAAATATATTGCATTCTCTAGATACAAAAATTTAAGAATCTACTATGTTTGTATTAAATCTAGTTGGGAAGTTGCAATCTCTTTCTCAGTTGGCTGAAAATTAATGTAATAAAATAAAATATCGACATTAATTGGCAAGGTTTCAAACATTAGCACCGGATTGTGTTTTGATTAAAACTGTGTTGCGAGTTGTAAACCAAATTAGCTTTATACACTTTTTCCTAAAAGCAGCAGATTCTTTACACAATCTTTAAACATTCTGACTGGACAGGTAGGGTGTAGGGCGATATACTAAAAAAAGTATATTCACACCCACGCCCAAGTAGTGAAAACACTCTTGCTGTATTGTGGGTTTATGGTTTGAGTTGTAGTTGAATATCAAGGCTAGATGGGAATAAAAAAATGAAAACAGTTAATTTATTGAATGTAGCGATAGATAACTTTACAATTACAGAGTTGTTTGAAAAACTAGATGACGAAGGTGGTGTCGTATTTACACCCAATGTAGACCACTTAATTAAGTTGCAATATGACCGCGACTTTTATGAAGCTTACAATACATCTAGTTATAGAGTCTGCGACAGTCAAATCTTGATGTATGCCTCAAAATTTTTGGGTACTCCTATCAAGGAAAAGATTTCGGGTTCTGACTTGTTTCCGGCATTTTATATGTATCACAAGGATAACGAGGACGTTAAAATATTTTTGCTAGGAGCGGCTGAAGGAATTGCCAGGAAAGCTCAGGAAAAAATCAATCAAAAAATTGGTAGAGAAATAGTTGTTGAAGCACTTTCTCCTTCTTTTGGCTTTGAAAAAAATGAGGAGGAGTGTGAAGCAATAATTGACACGATCAATAAATCAGGAGCTACAGTTCTGGCGATAGGAGTGGGAGCGCCGAAGCAAGAGAAGTGGCTGGTTAAATACAGGAGTAAATTCACACACGTGAAAGTTTTCTTGGCCGTAGGTGCAACCATTGATTTTGAAGCTGGTTGCAAAGCAAGATCTCCGAAATGGATGAGCGAAGTCGGCATCGAATGGGCGTACCGACTGTTAAGCGAACCGAGAAGGTTGTGGAGAAGATATTTGATAGAAGGTCTGCCGTTTTTCCGCTTGATCGTAGAACAAAAATTAGGGTTTTATAAAATGCCTTTTGTTGACAGTTAAACCACGAAGCTAGAAGGGAAGGCGCTTGGGAAACACTCTTATTTACAAATCAATAACGTCAATGAATCTGAGTGTGATATCCGGCGTTTGAATTGAGTCCTGATAGATGGAATCTGTGGAAAGTGCGATCGCACTTTCTGCCAATAATATTCATTTTTGGTTTCAGGTGCAGGTAAAATCGGAAAGAAACCTTTGTTGCAAATCCCTAACTCGGGATTTAAATCATGAATCTGCCTTCTTTCTTGTGGTTGTGGAAAATAGCGGCGTGGTCAATGGGTGTGGCGCTTTTGGCTTACCTGTTGTTGGCCGTTACTGGAACGTGGATGTTTGCCGCCCGCAGCACGAAACAGCCACGCCCAAAATGGCTGCGTCCCTTTCATTTGGGGACTGGTGCGGGGATGGCGACTCTGGTAATTTTACTGCTCTTAATTGGCGTAGTCGGTACGCTCGGATACTATGGCAATTTGGGTCACTCAGCTCATTTACCGGCGGGGTTGGCTGTGGTGGCGTTGGTGTTGGTTTCTGTAGGAAGCGGGCTGCAAATTGGCCCTAAACATCCTTGGGCGCGTCCGCTACACATTGGCACTAATTTGGCTTTGTGTGGGGGATTTGTTATTGTGTTGCTCACAGGATGGACGATTGTACAAAAGTATTTACCGAAAGTTTAACGTTTGATTGTTCGGACTTCAGTCCTCTGATAAGAGATGCGGACTGAAGTCCTCACTACGAACCTGAGATGCGGACTGAAGTCCTCACTACGAACCTGCTACTTTAGCTATGAAATCTAAGATATGTTGAGCGGTAATCTGTGGTTTTTCTAAGTGGGGAACGTGTCCGCAATCCGGTATCCAAATTAGTTGGGAATTTGCGATCGCACTTTTAAATTTTTCTGCATCCGCAGTCCCTAATATTCTATCTTGTTTTCCCCACAAAATCAGCGTCTGCTGCTGAATTTGCGATAGTTTTTGCCCAAAACCGCCGTAACCTCCACTTTTGGTAAATGCAATTAAAGCTTGATTCCAGTTGGGCATTTCTAAGTGCAAAGCCGCGCAGGTTTGTGCGTCAACAGAAGCCAAAGTTTTGTCGAAATAAGCATTGACGCTAATTTTTTGGCGAATTATTGGGTTGCGTAAAAATGAAGTTGCTAGATATCCTAAAGGAGGGATTAAAAATTTTCCTTTATTAGATGTTACCGCAAAACCAGCACTGTCTATTAACACTAATTTTTTGACGGCTTCGGGATGATTGAGAGTGAAATCTATTGCTGCGGCACCTCCCATCGACGCGCCAACTAAGATTACAGGCTGCGAAATAAGGGTTTTCCAGAAATAGTAGAGGTGACTTCCAATCGCTTTTTGACTGAATGGCAAATCCGCCGCTCTTTCTGTAAAGCCAAAACCCAACAAATCAACCGCCCAAGTCTCATTTTTTTCGGCAAGCAGCGGCAACAGGCGGCGGTATTCAAATACGGAACTGTCGAAGCCGTGAATTAACAAAATGGGGGTGTTTCCGCTGCCTTGGCGCGCGTAGGTTGTGGCAATTGGCTGCTGGCTGAGACTCGTTGTAATTGCCTCTACTTGAATGCTTTTAGCTAAGGCAATTGAGGTAGATTCTGTGAGTTGTGCGATCGACTTTGGGAGAAAACTTGCTGGCATAATTCTTGATAAAGTGTGAATCGGTAGGGCCGATGCCTCCGCGATCGCCCCTTCCCCTCAAATATTTAAGTATATATGCTCGATCGCCTCCTACTTGAGGATTTAGGGCGATCGACCTCTGAAACCAGGATCTATATTTAGTCTCGTGGTGTCTCGGCTAAGGCTGAGTTGGTTAACTATATGTTAAAATATTTGAGAATAGTTGCTAATAATTCCTTTTTAATCTACTATGCTTAAGAGCAGTAGATATTGCTTCGTGGGGGTTAAAGCGCACATTGGCATCTAACGCAAGAGAGATTAAAACTACGAACTCGCCAAAAAATCGTCTTTCTGGGCTGGTTGGATGGCTGCGTCCGAAATATTAACAGGGAAAGAGTTCGCTGAAACTGGAAATTTAGCGATGTATACCATTGTGCGCTGCCAGTATTGAGAATTAATCTCAAGTCTGGTGCACAAGCAAGCCAAAGCAAAAAGTTACTAAAATCGATCGACAACCAGAAAAGATGAAAGAAAACACCCAAGAATACAGCCAACAAAACGAACAGCTAAACCCCAGACAGTTCGGGGCTTTTACCTTTTACGGCGAGACACCAGAAGTCTCTCAAACCGCAGAGGATAGCACAGAAATTCAGCCAGACTCAGCTCAAGGTAAATCATTCCCGCTAGCAATGGCAAGCGTTGGCGACAAGCTGCGGATAGTCAAACTCAAAGGTTCAGAAGGCACTGTGCGACGCCTCATCGGCATGGGATTAGTCCCCGGCATAGAAGTTCAAATAGTCAGCAATTCTGGGGGCTCGGTGATTGTGGGAATTGGCGACAACCGCATTGGTTTGGGGGCGGGTATGGCACAAAAAATTATGTGTACGAATTAACGGAATTAGCGGAATTGGAAATTGGGAATTGGGAATTGGGAATTGGGCATTGGGCATTGGACATGAAAAAAAGTTATTAAGCTGTTGCTTATTTAAACTGCAATATTCGGGGCGGTACTGCGAATCCACCCCGCAAGAGTTTGATTATTTCTTGACATACAGTTTAAATGCCACAACAGCTTACCAATGAACAATGACCAATGCACTTAATTACCAATTACCAATTACCAAGAAGAATGGGTTTAAAACCTCCTCGTTTTAGGGGGAAATAAAACAAAATTATTTACTGTTTCAATCCTCTTCCTTTTATGGAGAGGTAGCCCTCAAGCGGTCAACTGTCAACTGTCAACTGTCAACTGTCAACTGTCAACTGTCAACTGTTAACTGTTAACTGTCAACTGAATAACTAGCCATTACAATAGAAAAAAATGAACGATAAAAAACAACTGCGAGATTTAGCTGTTGGCAGCATCGGCCGAGTAGTTGGCTATGAGAAAACAGCCCGCGGTTACAAAAGTAAATTGTTAGCAATGGGATTGACGCCGGGAACAGAATTTACTGTTACCCGCCACGCACCCCTAGGAGATCCCGTAGAAATCCTAGTGCGGGGTTTCAAACTCAGTTTGCGGAAAGATGAAGCCAATATCTTATTTGTACAGGAAGTAGAAGAATGACTAAGCAAATCATTGGATTGGTGGGCAACCCCAACTGTGGAAAAACTACTTTATTTAATGCGTTGACAGGTGCTAACCAGCGAGTCGGTAATTGGCCGGGAGTAACAGTTGAACGCAAAGAGGGAAAATACCCTCACGACGGTTTTGTAATTACTATTGTTGACTTGCCGGGAGTTTATTCTATCGATGCCGAAGATGGAGATACCGGACTCGATGAATTGGTAGCGCGAGATTATTTGCTATCTGGCGAAGCTGATGTGATTGTGAATATTGTTGATGCTTCCAACTTAGAACGAAATTTGTATCTCACAACGCAAATTTTAGAGATGCGCGTGCCGATGATAGTCGCGCTAAACATGATGGATGTTGCCAAGGAACGAGACATCCGAATTAATGTTAGCAAACTCGCAGAACGTCTCGGTTGTACTGTAGTGCCGATGAGTGCTACGTCAAATGACGGGGTGCCTTTGTTGCGCGATGCTGTGAATAAGGCGCTGGTTAAGCCGATCGTACCATCTGCCTGTGTAGCTTATCCGGCTGTCATCGAAGATGCGATCGCCCAACTAATCCCGCATATCCAACAGCATAGCCCAAACCGCAGTATCGATGCCCGCTGGACAGCCCTGAAACTACTAGAATACCAGGATGAAGTCGCCCCGGAACTCGCCAATACAGAGTTAGAAAAAATAGTCGTCCCGCACCGCCGCCGAGTCCACGAAACCCTCGATGACGACTTAGATATTATCATCGCCGACAGCCGCTACACCTTCATCCGCACCCTGACTCAAGGCGTCGCCGAATCTTCCAGAGAAGTCAAAGCCAATCTTTCCGATAAAATCGACCAAATTGTGCTCAACCGCTGGTTAGGCATTCCCGTATTCTTGATGGTGATGTACTTAATGTTCACCATTTCGATTAACGTTGGGGGAGTGTTTATCGACTTCTTTGACCAATTCTTCGGGACAATTTTTGTAGATGGTTTCGGCGCCCTTTTAGAAACTATCAAAGCCCCTGGATGGTCGATCGGACTGCTGGCAAAAGGTGCTGGTGGGGGGATTCAAACTACATCTACTTTTATTCCCCAAATTGGGATGATGTTTTTGTGTTTGTCAGCCCTCGAAGACTGCGGCTACATGGCACGGGCAGCTTTTGTGATGGACAGATTAATGCGATTTGTCGGACTTCCCGGCAAATCCTTTGTACCGATGATGATCGGTTTTGGGTGCAATATTCCCGGAATCATGGCGACGCGGACATTAGAAAATAAGCGCGATCGCACGATGACGATTATGATGAATCCATTCATGTCTTGTAGTGCCAGATTAGCAGTTTACGCCCTGTTTTGCGGCGCATTCTTCCAAGTCGGCGGTCAAAACATGGTGTTGGGGCTTTACCTGTTAGGCATTTTAGCAGCAGTTCTCACCGGGCTAATCTTAAAAAACACCATCCTGCAAGGAGAAGCTGCACCCTTTGTGATGGAACTGCCACCCTACCACATTCCTAAGCTTAAAGGCGTGCTGCTGCGGACTTGGGACAGATTGCAAGCTTTTATCAAAAAGGCGGGAATTGCGATCGTGATCATGGTCGTTATACTAGGATTTATGGGTTCAGTCGGCACCGATGGTTCCTTCGGCAAAGACAACAGCAAAGACTCAATTCTTAGCGCCGTCGGCCGCGCGGCAACACCTGTATTTACACCAATGGGAATCACCCAAGAAAACTGGCCCGCCACCGTCGGTTTACTAACAGGAGTATTTGCCAAAGAAGTCATGGTTGGAACCTTAGATTCCTTATACACTCAACTAGCAGACGAACAAAAAGCAGCAGGTGGAGAACCGGAGAAAGAAGAAGAATTTAGCTTCTGGGGAAACATCGGCAAAGCATTTTTTAGCATCCCAGAAAATCTCACAAAACTTCCCGGTCAAATTTTTGATCCCCTCGGCTTAAGTTCTGCCAATATTACAGACCAAAAATCAGCAGCAGAAGCGCAAGGTATTTCTGGTAACACCTACGGACAAATGTCCCAGCGGTTCGGTTCTGATAAAGCCGCCTTTGCTTATTTGGTATTCGTATTACTGTACTTTCCCTGCGTCTCTGCAACGGCCGCACTTTACCGCGAAACTAACTTGGGGTGGACTGTATTCGCAGGTCTATGGACTACTGGTGTCGCCTATTTTACAGCAGTTGGATACTATCAAATAGCCACATTTTCAGAGCATCCAGACTCATCTCTGGTTTGCATTGTCAGACTAATCATAGCGATGGGCTTGACTCTTGTGGCATTAAAACTAGCTGGTGGAAAACGAGCAAAGCGACGGGAAGCAATCAGTAGTTAGTCGTTATTAGTTATTAGTTATTAGTTATTCATAGCAGCCAGCAAATAACCAGTAACTAATAAGCATTAACCAATAACAGCGTTCATCTGCGTTTAAGAATCAAACAAAGGAGAAAAACCATGATTTTAAGCGACATCCAAAAATTTATTGCTGACAACAAAAGAGCCTCCATCGCGGATCTAAAAATTCACTTCCGCATGGATGGTGATGCTTTGCGCGGAATGTTAAATCGCCTAATTCGCAAAGGCAGAATCAGTAAAATGGCAGAAGCTAAAAAGTGTGGTGGATGTCACAGTTGCGCCGACGATGCCACCGAGATTTATGTATGGGTAAATCCGGGCGAGTCGGTGTCAGCAAAAGATCCGGTTTCTGCAACTTGCCATTAAGAAATCAGGAGACGGCAGTGCCGTGTCCCTACCGTGATTAATTGTAGGGAAACGGCACTGCCGTCTCCTCGCTTGTCACCTGACGGCGCAGCCGGAATTGATATAACGCAGATCCGGAGGCTCTGCCTGGGAACCAGTTAACCAGTTAAAATTATACAATTTGGTATATGATTTTATTAAACATCTGAATATATGTTCAATGATGATAATCATTCTAAAATCTCAAAAGGATACTGAATAATGACTCAAACTCCTTCCCTCAAAACGCTACAAACTAAGATTGGCGGAATGGACTGCGGCAACTGCGCCAAAACAGTAGCAGCAGGCTTGCAAAAACTGCCCGGACTTACCGAAGTCAATGTAGTTTTTGCAACAGAAAGTTTGCGGTTAAATTACGATCCTCAACAAGTAACAGAAAAAGCTATTTTCGATCGCATTCAAACTTTAGGCTACACGATCGAACAGACTACCACAGCAATACCATCATCGGAGAATTCCGGTTGTTCGCACGAACATGAACACCATCATCACCAGCATTCAACAGTCCAGAAAACTCAAAAGACAAATCCCACTAACTGGGAATTCTGGATTCGCAATCGCCGGGGACAGACTGTAATTTTAGCAGGCTTGGGATTAGTTCTGGGATTGCTAACTCAGTATTTAGGAATCGCAATTTGGCTGTCGCGCGGTTTTTATGGTATCGGTATTATTGTAGCCGGATTTGCGATCGCCCGCGCGGGCCTCATGGAGTTGCGATTGCGCCGCGCCGACATGAATTTGTTGATGACTATTTCGGTAATTGGCGCGGTAGCTTTAGGCGATTGGTTTGAAGCGGCGTTAGTTGTATTCCTGTTTAGTCTGGGAACAACTTTGCAAACTTTCACTTTCAGCCGCACTCGCCATGCTATTGCTAGTTTGATGGACATAACACCACCGACTGCAACTGTCAAGCGCGACAATAACGATGAAGTGACGGTGCGGGTTGAGGAAATTCAAATTGGAGAAATTCTGACAATTCGTCCCGGGCAAAGGGTAGCATTAGATGGGATAGTTGTATCGGGGAATTCGGCGATCGACCAATCGCCAATTACGGGTGAATCTATCCCTGAAGATAAGGAAACGGGCGATCGGGTTTTTGCCGGAACTTTAAATCAAACTGGCTTTTTGGAAGTCAAAGTTACCCACACTGCGAATGATACCACGGTTGCGAAAATTGTGCACTTAGTCGAGTCAGCGCAATCGAGCCGCGCCCCAACTCAGCAGTGGGTGGACAAATTTGCAGAGATTTATACTCCTATTGTGATTGTAAGTGCGATCGCGCTTACACTAATTCCGCCCTTAATTTTTGGTCAACCGTTCAGCGTCTGGTGCTACCGCGCCCTGGTAATGTTAGTCATAGCCTGTCCCTGCGCCTTAGTAATTTCCACTCCGGTTTCCATTGTCAGCGCCATCGGTGCAGCCACCAGCCAAGGCGTGTTATTTAAGGGCGGAAACGGCTTAGAAAATGCTGGAAAAATCAAGAGTCTGGCCTTTGATAAAACCGGAACTTTGACTGAAGGTAAACCTGTTGTGCAAAAGGTTTACGACTTGGGAGAATTGAGCGCCAGCACGGTATTATTAATTGCAGCTTCTTTGGAACAAAAATCGGAACATCCTTTAGCTAAGGCAATTATTACCAAAGCGAAGGAAGCAGGAATCGAGTTAGAAACTCCCGAAAATTTTACGGCTTATCCGGGTAAAGGAATTGCTGCTAATTTTGCAAACAACCTCTATCTTGTCGGAAATCGCCGCTTATTTGCCGACCAAAATATCGAACTGTCACAATCAGCAGTATCTCTGCTAGATGATATCGAGAAATTAGGGCAAACTCCCGTTTTAGTCGGCAGCAGCCGCGGTTTGTTGGGAGTGATTGCTTTGGCTGACGGCTTGCGACTGGAAGCTGCCGAAGCCCTACATTTGCTCAAACAGATGGGTTTGAACAATCTGGTGATGCTTACGGGCGATCGCACTTTTGTAGCTCAGCAAATAGCCCAACAACTCAACCTATCTGAGTATAAAGCAGAATTGCTACCAGAAAACAAATTGCAACAGATTCAAGAATTGCGAAAATTTGGGGCTGTAGGAATGGTGGGCGACGGCATTAATGATGCCCCCGCTTTAGCAGCCGCCGATATCAGCTTTGCAGTTGGCGGCATTGATATTGCACTAGAAACCGCTGATGTAGTGCTAGTTGGTAGCGACTTAAGAAAACTCGCCTATGCAGTCGATTTGAGCCGCCGTACTGTAGCCGTAATTCAGCAGAATGTAATTTTTTCCTTAGTCACAAAAGCGCTATTTTTGTTATTGGGAACTTTTGGATTTGTCGGGTTAGCAATTGCAGTGCTGGCAGATACTGGAACATCTTTAATTGTCACAGCAAATGGAATGCGACTGTTTCGCTCCAAGTTGAATTAGATAGGTAGGGTGCGCCAGTCGAGATATTTGCGATGAATCAAAAGCTAGTTTCTGACGCACCCTACAGATTAACTAATCTTAAATTCAGAAATCCGTATTAACTACCACACAAACAAGTGGCTTCTCTGATTCGGGATTTAATCGGCAAATAAATCACAAACTCTGCTCCCTCACCTATTTCCGAATTCACTTCTATTTTACCGTGATGCTTCTCGATAATCTGGTAAGAAATCGACAACCCTAAACCAGTCCCTTTACCCACAGGTTTAGTCGTAAAAAATGGGTCAAATAACCGATTAATCGTATCAGGGTCAATTCCATTACCGTTATCTCTAATTCTTATCACCACTTCATTTACTCCTGCCATTTCTGTGATAATTTCAATCTCCTTGTTTCGCAGATTTGGATTGCTCAACAGTGCATCAGCAGCATTGGATGCGATATTCATAAATACCTGGTTTAATTGCGATGGATAGCATTCTACTAAGGGCAATTTTCCGTATTTTTTAATGACTTTAATGGCTGTTTTAATCTTGCTGTTTAAAATTAACAGAGTGCTCTCAATTCCTTCATGAATATCGACTGGTTTCACTTCAGCTTCATCCAACCTAGAGAAGTTCCGTAGCGACAAAACAATTTGCTGAATGCGCTCGGTTCCCATTTTCATAGAAGATAGCAACTTAGATAAATCTTCTGATAAAAAGTCGAGTTCAATTTCTTCTATGCAGTCTTGAATCGGCGCTGTTGCATTCGGATATTCCTGCTGATAAAGTGTGAGAAGTTTGAGCAAATCTGTGGTGTATTGATTGGCGTGACAGAGGTTGCCATAAATAAAGTTAACTGGGTTGTTTATTTCGTGCGCGATACCAGCCATCATCAATCCCAAACTGGACATTTTTTCGGCTTGAATTAGTTGAGATTGGGCATTTTTTAAATCGTGAAGCGTTTGTCTCAGTTGGTGCAATTGTAGATTGAGTTTACCATCCCGCTTTTCTACTTGTTCTATCATACAGTTGAAAGCTTCTGCAAGTTGACCTAATTCATAGCCGGAAGGAATGGGTACTTTATCAGAAAAATATTCATTGCTTGCCATCCAATTCACATTTTGAGTTAAATCAAGGATTGGTTTTCCGATGATTCGGCTAACTACACCACCAACAATCGCGGCTAGAATTACTCCTGCCCAAAAGAAACTATCAAGCCTGTTAGATAAGGTTAATTGCGTCTGCTGCATTGTTGCCATTGGGCTAAACACTGCTAGATTTATGCTGTCGCCTATGTCTGACATTTCTACCGTTTTCATGATGTAAGATTGGCGCTCAATATCGATTTTCGTGGTCGATGTGTGTAGTGCAGGTACTTGCCAAGATTTTGAGCGAATTTCGGGAAAATTAGTAGCAATTAATTCACCGGATTTGAAGATGGCAAAGTAATTTATATTGTTAGTATCAATGTTGATTTGCTGCAATTGTTCGTCTGTCACTAAGTAACCGACGAGTACAGCACCAATTATCGTATTATTGTTTCTAATTGGTGCAAATCCTACTAGCAATGCTTGCGGTTTGCCATCAATACTGACGAAATTTGACTTTTCTAAGCCTTTAAGTGCTGAATTTATCGCTGCGCTATTGATCAAGTTCTTGCCTGTGAGCCACTCTTCTCGCAACTCTGCTACCATTTCGCCGCGCGCGTCTACTACCTTGACTAAATCCAATTTAAAAGTGGTTTGTAGAGATAATATATCTTGACGCAAGATGTCTGTGTCTTTTTGTTCTACTGCACGAATAACTTCTGGTTCTTCTGATAATAATTTGGCTTGTTTTGTCAATTGAGTCGATCGACCTTTGAAGTCTCGCACGGCTAAAGCTGCTTGATTTTCAACTTGATCGCGCACTCCTTTTTCGAGAGTGTTGGCAAATCCAATTTTGACTGTGTGTATCACTAACAACAATAGAGTGACGGATACACCTAGAAATGGCACAATAATTTTGAGGCTTAGCGGTACTCGAAAACGGCGGGCTTTTGGTTGAGCTGTTGTCGGGTTCGTAGGCGCAAGCCGGGGCGTAGCCATCGCACTTTTTGAATTTTTCACAAGTAGTTATTGAAAATAAGACTCATTAATATATGATAATACATTAACCATAAATTGTAATTTATATCAAATCCGGTAGCATAGGAATTATTAACCGAAATTAGGAGACGGCACTGCCGTCTCCCTACAATTAATCGGGGTAGGGACACGGCACTGCCGTCTCCTCTATATCATTCCGGTGTAAGCGGAATTGATATTATTTATTTATATCAATAGTGGCGATCGATCATCTAGAACTTCAAGTCTAAAATCGGTTGGCGACTATGTATAGATAGCCAAAAATTCAGTATTTTTTCCCCGACTTCTTCCGGATAGAAGTGATGAAAAAAATGCCGCCCGTCTGGACATTCCCAAAAGCGATCGCCTTTTTTGAGAAATTTTGACCAGCGGCGCATGACAATAGGAGATACCACAAAATCCGTTTTGCTACTACATATCAACAAAGGTACTTCTACACCTTTATCGCTAGAATTAATCACCCTAAATAAAGAGTGAGGACAGGGAGAACAGGCTAAGTCATCCTCAAAATATGGTATAAATTTTTGATTGATACTTTGATTTTGGAATCCCAGCATATCGCCAACCATTTGACTTAAAACTTGTTTGCCACTCCAGGGAAAAGCTGAAAGATGCGTGTAGTAATGTGCTTGCCAATTAATCGCAGATGGCACACCCACACCTAAAAGTCCCAAAGAACTTACTTTGTGAGGATAGCGACGGGCATACATTAAACCAACTAATCCACTGGTACTGTGGCCTAGGAGGTGAATTGGGCGATCGCGCATTGTTAAAAAGTCGTGCAAAAGCTCAACAGCCATATCCAAAGAACAACCTTCGTCTTCAGTTTGTTCATATTCCCATATTTGCACGGGGACAGAATGATTCAAATAGGCAAGTAGAGAGCGATCGAACCAATGTAAACTCGGGCTTACACTTAACCAAAGTACGTCATCTGAACTGAATTTCATCAATTTTAAGTTGGATATAAAGTTATTTAGAACTTAGTAGACATAACGTTAAAATGTAGCGTGGGCATTGCCCACTTACCCTGAATAAATATGTAGATGGAGATAGCAAGTCTGGATGTTTTGGCACAAACAAAACTTATTTCTTTGAACCGCAGAGGACGCAGAGGACGCAAGAGATGCTCATAGGTTAGCTGGTTGTGGGGCGGGTTCAGAGTATCCGCCCCAAAAATACAGGTATTTTGCAGTTTACCAAACTGCCCTACCGTTAATCCTATATCCCAAATTCTTTTTTGAGTTGAGATACCCAAGCTTTGACGCGCGCTTCCGTCATTTCAGATTGGTTGTCTTCATCAATAGCAAGACCCAAAAACTTGCCATCAACCACGGCCTTAGATTCATTAAAATCATAGCCATCTGTCGGCCAATAGCCAACAGTTTCACCGCCCTGTTCCGATATTTTTTCAGCCAAAATCCCCATTGCATCCATGAAATTATCCGGGTAACCTTCTTGGTCGCCAGTTCCCAAATAAGCTACTTTTTTGCCGCTAAAATCAATATTTTCAATTTCAGGTAAAAAACCTTCCCAGTCGCTTTGTAGTTCGCCGATATTCCAAGTCGGACAAGCGATAATCAGACATTCGTATTCGGCGAAATCATCATTTTCAGCGCGACCGATGTCATGCAAAGTTACGATATCGCCGCCAAATTCATCTCGAATAATTTCAGCTACAGACTCGGTTTTGCCAGTTGTAGTTCCGTAGAAAAGACCAATTGCTTTTGACATTTTTACTCCGAATGTGAAATTTGATAGTGCTTGAGATTTCTGATTTTTGAGTCAGAACTTGGCATTTCTTGCCTGCAATTCAGACAAAACCAGTAAACGCGATTGTGGTTAATCTGAGAAATTAGGGAGTCAAGGCAGCAAGGACACTGTTTTTTCATCTACTTAAAGTTGAAAATTCATCAACCAAGCTGAATCACTCATATCGGGGTCTGGTTCGCAGTCAATTAGTAACAAATTCAGTGTCGTTGTTACTTTTAGACTGCGCGGGATGCCGGCGGGTACAAACACAAATACTCCCGGTGTTAAAGTGACTGTTCGATCGCACACCGTGAGAGTTCCTACTCCTTCTAAGATGGCTATGGTGACATCTTTGGAGCGATCGAGGTCGGGTATTTCGGAATTTTGACCCAAACTCATCAGTTTTTGGCTGTCGGCAGGTTGCCCCTCGCTGATTCGCGAGGCTGACGCGGAAACTATTGCTGCTGTCACGGTGATTGACCTCCAGGTACTGTTAACTTCCGGTACTTATTGCAATTTATATTCAATAAGCTACCATGCAATTCCTGTAAAATATCAATAATTTAATATTAAGATTTGTAACAGAAAGCTGGCTATATGGGCTATAGTGGAAGAGAATACAGCCTTAAATTTAGACACAGCGGTGGTTTTGGGCGATGTAGCGGGAATGGGCGATCGGTAAAATTACAAAATAATTGCAAATAATATGCAATTGTGCCTAAAAAAAATGGGGCGGGTTGTAGAGGGATTTGGTCGATCGCACAAATCTCTCTACAACCCGCCCCCTAATCACAACAGTCAACTATCAACAATTAACCGACTAATTCTTCGCCCCTACCCCAACATACATAATCGATCTATCCTCATTAATTTTGATTTTAAACAACCCAGACTTTTTGTAATCCACATAGTTAGCGATATTAGAGATTAGCACTTGAGAAACTTGTTGGAAACTTGCCGGAGAAGGAAATAGTTGCTTTCCACTTGTAAGATTTTCCCAAAAACCGTGCATCTCGCCTAAAACAGCCCCCATTTCTCCAAACATATCAAAACCTTTAATTTCAATCTTGTCGAAACCCGTATCCCGCATTACCGCAGACAGTTCCTCGGGGGTAATAAACTTTTCCCAATCGTGAACGCCTCGTTTAATTTCCTGCAATGTATTTTCCATCAGTCCAATCATCACAACTTGCGAGGAAAAAGTTCGGTTGATTGTATCGAAAAAGAACACTCCCCCGGGCTTAAGAATTCTGTGAACCTCTGACACAACTTGTTTGTAATCGGCAACGTGTTCTAAAACATCCACGCAGATTACTACATCGAAGGTATTGTCCGTGTAGGGCATATTTTCGGCAAAGCCTTGTCTGTAGTCTATCTCGAAACCGCTAGTAACTGCGTGATTCTGGGCTGCTACAATACATTTGTGCGATCGATCTATTCCCGAAACCACAGCGCCCCTCTCGGCCATAAACTCGCAGGAAAAACCGCCGCCGCACCCAACATCTAAGGTTTTCAGCCCTCGCCAATTGGTCGCGTGTCTGTCGAAAAACTCAAATCTGGGTTTGTTTAGATGGTAGAGAGCATAGATTTTAGCATTTTCGTCCCACCAATTATCAGCATTTTCATCGTAAAATTCTAAATCGTTTTTTACTTCTGTTTTCTGCACGATTTTTTTAGTCCTGATTAGTGGAAGCTCTAGCAGCAGTTGTCAATCGCCACAGTTTTTTATTATAATAGTTTTGGCATAAAATTCAATCTGATGGATCGCGTTTCTATTATCATCCCAACCCTGAATGAAGCGACTTGTCTAGAACGTACCCTCCGCCAACTCAGCATTCTCAATCCTCCGGCTTGGGAGGTTTTGGTGGTAGACGGCGGCAGTCAAGATGAAACAGTGGCGATCGCCCTTACTTCCACAACCCGTGTTATTTTTAGCAGTATGCCGGGCCGTTCCGTGCAAATGAATTTAGGTGCCAAAACCGCCACAGGCGAAATTTTGTGCTTCCTCCACGCCGATACTCTAGTTCCCGACGACATCGTAACAGTCATCCAAAACACATTATCCGATGCCGAAATTGTCGGGGGCGGGTTTATCTCCCTGATGGCTGGTTCGCAGCACACAAGATGGGGTGTTTCGCTGCACAATTACCTTAAAACTTACTACGCGCCGCTGTTATTTCGACCTCATTTGTTTGTTAAAGGATTGCGCCTGCTGTTTGGGGATCAAGTTATTTTTTGCCGGCGTACAGATTTTTGGGAATGTGATGGTTTCGATGCCACGCTGCCAATTATGGAGGAGGCGGATTTGTGTTTAAAGTTAGTGCGACGTGGTAAAATTAAGTTGGTTAATCGAATAGTGCAAAGTAGCGATCGCCGAGTGGCGCATTGGGGCGAATTGAAAGCAACTGCCATCTATCTTGCGATCGGTTTTTTGTGGGGGTTTGGCGTTTCAGCGAAGTATCTCAAGCAGTTTTATGAAGACATTCGCTGAAACACAAAATCTGATTAAATTCCCAGAATGTACTGGCTGTATTTTTTGGGCAAAACTTTCTGCAACAGGTAAATAATCGCCAAACAACCGCACAAAGTCCCTGTCACTAAAAAGCTGAGCTTCAGTAGCGGATGTACGGGATCGATAAATTTATAAAACACTAACAATACATATTGCACGACAGTTGAATCCAGCAGATATATCGGGAATGAATACGCAGCCAAGAGTTTGACTAACCCCGAAACTCTACTGGGAAGTGCGATATTTTTAGAAAATGCGAGGATCGACAAGACGAACAAAATTGCGTATCCTTGGGCAGATAGTTTAAAAAACGAGCGGAAAAACCATCCCTCCGCCGTAACTCCGCTGAGCAGGTAATATTCCCAAATACTCGCTAGATAAAAGAGGACTGTTGCTCCTAAAACTAGCATTTTTCTGCGTTCGAGAACTGGTTGAATTTTGTCATAGGCTGCGCCCAAAAATAGACCTGTTGAAAATGGTAAAATCCAACTAAAAATCCAGCGCTCCATCAAAGGTAGAGGTATTGATATGTATTTGAGAGCGCTCAAGTAAAAGAATATGGTAAAAATTGTTTGAATTGTTAAACCCAATCCCAAAACTTTGATGGGTTCTAAAAATCGTGATTTCACTAGCAGCCACCACCAACCGTAGCATTGAATAATTACAACGATGAAATAATAGGGAGGCATCACGGAGCCTGTCAGAATATTTCTGAGCAATGACAGTAAATCTATTTTTTGGAGTGAGTTCCAATTATTTAAGATGTACAAAGTTACTGACCAAAACAGGTAGGGTGGTATAATTCTTGACAGTCTTTTTTTGACTACCTGTCCGGGATTATTTTGATTGTCGAGTTTGTTAGTGAGGAAAAAACCGCTGAGGAGTAAAAAAGCTGGTACGCAGAACAGTTGAAATGTATCGATGGAGACAAACAAAATTCGGCGATCGCGAAATGCCGCAAACCCAGCATGAGTAATCACAACACTGACTATGGCTAAAGCTCGGATCGAGTCAAATTCCGCAAACCGATTAGAAGCTTTTTGCATGATAAAAAGTAGATTGCAAAAATTATGGTCAAATCAGAATTTTTCTGCCTGATGGATTTTCACCATAGCAAAAAATGGTATATTTGCTCCTATCTTCACAAAAATTATCAATATTCAAACAAGTCTTGCTATAGCAGTGGACAGTTGACAGTTGACAGTTGACAGTTGCACAGTACGGGAATCAAAGCATTTATGCTTAACGGGTATCGGCTCTATTCATGAGGTTATTTATCTGCTCCCCGCCCAGTAAGGATGCTGGGCCATTTCCCTGCCACTCGATCGCGCGATCGCCCGTAAATTCACAAAATTATCGGTAAGTCACACTTTGATTAAAGCAAGTTAACTAACCGTTGTTGTGATGGATGTGCGACGCAGAAACACTATCCAACTGATCTCGCCCATTGCGGATCACGCGCAGCATATCGCTCAGCTTGTGCTCAATATTATCGAGCACTTGGTCAGCATAATCGTCGGCGCCATTTTGAATTTCCTCGCATTCAGCGATCGCCCTGGTTCTCATTTCTTCCAGTTCCTCTTGAGCCTGGTAGCGAATTTGTTCCACTTCCGCCAGCGTCGCCTGCTGAATTGCTTCGCAGTCGAGCAAAACTTGCTGTCGCAACTGATCTGCTTCTATCTTCGCCTGCTGTAGCAGGCCCATATCGTTTAAAAGTTCTGCTGCTCGCTGTTCTGCTGCTTCTATCACTTCTTGAGCGTAGAGTTGGGCTTCTTGGAGCAGTTCGTCTTTGTGTCGGATGACCGTTTCGGCTTCCCCAAAGGCGATCGGCAAATTTAGCCTCACCAAGTCTAATTGATCGAGCAACTGTTCTTCATCCACCAGAGTGCGTCTGGTCATGGGAATGCGCGGGCTGTCGAGAACAATTTCCTCAAGCCGGTTCAATTCCCGCTGGATGTCTACTCCTGCGGTTCTGGTCTCGTCTCCGAAGGCGGCGGTGTTCTGAGGTGATTCGTTCTCAGTGCTGCGTCCGGTAGTGTCGGGTTCGATGCGATTTGGTTCCTGTTGGCGTAACATTTGTAAATATCTAGAGCGACGTGTTTCGGAACAAGATGATCTACGGAGCCACCAAACTTGGCGATTTCTTTAACTACACTACTACTTAAAAAGCTGTACTCGTTAGAAGTTGCCAAAAAAACTGTTTCAATTTCGCCCAGAAGGGTTTTATTGGTGTGGGCCATCTGGAGTTCCATTTCAAAATCCGTTAATACCCGGAGTCCCCGCAGCAGCACTTTGGCTTGTCGAATCTTAGCATAGTTTACTGTCAAACCCTCAAAACTGTCTACTTCTACGTTTGGCAGGTGTTTGGTAGAGCGCAGGATCTGCTCAATCCGTTCTTCTACGGTGAACAGAGGGGTTTTGCTGGGATTTTTGACTACGGTAACAATTATGCGATCGAACAGTTTAGATCCCCGCTCGATAATATCTGCGTGACCGAAGGTAATCGGGTCAAAGCTGCCTGGATAGATTGCAATCACTTGTTTGGCGGGGGAGGGGGAGAGGGGGGGAGGGGGAGAGGGGGAGATGTGGAAAACCTTCCTTTTTCCTTCTGACTGTCAACTGTCAACTGTCAACTGTCAACTGTCAACTGCCAACTGTCAACTGTCAACTGTCAACTGTCTTCTACTTTTTTAGCGAATGAGCTTTGTAGAAAGTTTCGAGGCTTTGCCTGTCGCCCACAAACCGCCAGTGCCAAGGCTCGTAACTGACGCCTTGGCGATTGTTTTTGGGGAAGGACATTTCAAAGCTGAAAGCGGTGGCATTGGCTTCTAGCCATTTGAATGCTTGGGTATTTTCAAAGCTGGGACTGAGGTTGGTATCCGGGGAGGAACCGTCACCAAGGTCGATCGCATAACCGGTATGATGTTCGCTATAACCTGGAGGAGCACTGACTTCGGCTCGCTTGCTGGCATTTTGCCTGCGTTCAGCTTTTACATCAAAAAATACGTGTTGTTGGTCGTCTACGGATCGAAAGCCTGATATGGGAGCAAAATAGATTCCTGATGCGGCGGCAGCGTTGGCCATTTCCTGATATTTTGCTGCTGCTGAAGTGCGGAGTTTGATGCTACCGTCGGAGGTGACATTTACCAAGTCGGCGGCTGGTGCTTCTGGGTAAGGCAAGTGTCCCAGCAGGTTGTCTGGGGTGGCGGCTTTTGAGTTGGTAGCTGGACTCGGAGCAGATCCAGGGGCCAAAGTCGCTGCTGCTGGGCTTTTTTGAGTTGGCTGTGCCCGACTGGTGGCTGGGAAAAAGTTAAAGTTGAGGTGCAGCCAGATGCTGACGCCAAAGGCGACTGCGGCCAATCCTACCAGTTTCCAAATCAGTCCTTTTTTCTTGGACTGACTCCCTCCTGCTTCTAGATATGGGTGGTCTCGTACTGCTTCTGGAATTTCGTCAGCAGCAAGCTCCGAGGCTTGCGGGGTTTTTCTCGACAGACTAGCGTTATCCAAGCCAGCTCCACTCCTGCACTTCAATAAGGCTCAACGTTACAAATTGTATATCTATCTGGGCGATCGCACAGCTACATTTGCCATTGAGAATATATGATACCTTCCTGACTTCGCCCCGTCCCATCCGCCAACTCTCGTATCTATAATATTTGGGCGAGATAATCGCCGATGCGAGGCAAAACTGGTTGAGGCTGGTGGCGCTGGTTTATTTTAAGTGTAATTTGTTACTGTTCCACAAAATCTAAGAATATTATCTGCGATCGACACATCAAACATCCGAGCCAATTCTAGCAGAGCGCCGATGTCAGCCATTGATCTGCTGGGCGATCTGCCCGATCGATCTGACGTAACGCTGAATTTTTATCTGGTTTGTACTTCCATAAAGTCGATCGCACTTGCTCGTAAATTATCCTACGGGCGATCGCCCAAAATCAAACCTTAGCAACCTCCACCAACACAACATCACTAACAGAACCTTTCTCTTCCCGTTCATCCTCGGCAACCGCAACAGATAACTTCAATCCCAGAGTATTCAGCCAATTAGCCAAAGCATAAATTGTCGCCATTCCATTCTGTGACAGCAAACCATCTAATTTTTCCAAGTGCAATTTAGCGTCATCTGCTGACATATTTGGTTCTCCAAGAGCTTCAAATACCTCTTTCAAAGCTGATGGGAAAATCCCAACATCCAAATCTCCCTCTTCTTGCTCATTCAAAAACAGCGTGAGGTAGCCCGCTGCATATACTGAATCTTTAAGCTGTTCAATCAGAAACGGATGGTAAGGTACACTTTTAACCATTGTCTTGACTCCTGTATTTAATCCAATATTTCTTTGCTTTACGAATATCTTCGTCCTGAGTGCTTTTATCCCCTCCACACAGGAGAAGCACTATAGTTGTTTCTACTTGTCCAAAATAGACCCGGTAGCCTGGACCAAAATTAATTTTCAATTCCAAGACTCCTTCTCCCACTGGGCGGTAGTCTCCAAAATTACCTGTACTGACTCGCTTCAATCTCACATTAATCTTGAGTTTAGCTTGAGAATCCCGCAGAGCATAAAACCACTCATCGAAAGGAATCTGACCGTCTGACTTGACGTAACGCTGAATGTCTCTGGGTTGTACTTCCATAAGTGCGATCGCAACTACTCGTTTATGATCATACGGGCGATCGCCCCCAATCAAACCTTAGCAACCTCCACCAACTCAACAGCACTAACAGAACCTTAACCCTTATTCTAGCGACGATCGCACCCCAATCTTGCAGCCGCCCGATCGCCCCTTGACTTCATGCGCTACAATCATTAAGAAATCTTTAGTTAAATCCGTTTAACGTCCCAGACGCATTATGAGTCTTCCCATTCGCAACGTTGCTATCATTGCTCACGTCGATCACGGCAAAACCACCCTTGTGGACGCTCTTCTCAGACAGTCCGGGGTCTTCCGCGAAGGGGAAGAAATCCCAGATTGCGTCATGGACTCCAATGATATCGAGCGCGAGCGTGGCATCACCATCCTTTCCAAAAATACCGCCGTCCGATACAAAGAAACCCTGATCAACATCGTCGATACCCCCGGACACGCCGACTTCGGTGGCGAAGTCGAACGAGTTCTCGGCATGGTAGACGGTTGTTTGCTGATCGTAGACGCCAACGAAGGCCCGATGCCACAAACCCGCTTCGTACTCAAGAAAGCCTTGGAAAAAGGACTGCGCCCGATCGTATTTGTCAACAAGATCGATCGCGATCGAGCCGACCCCCACAAAGCCGTCGATAAAGTTTTGGATCTGTTCCTCGAACTAGGCGCTGACGACGATCAGTGCGAATTTCCCTACCTCTTCGGTTCCGGCTTAAGCGGTTACGCCAAAAAACACCTCGAAGACGAAGGGCTAGATATGAAGCCCCTGTTTGAAGAAATCCTCGACCACGTACCACCCCCAGTAGGCGACCCCAACAAGCCGCTGCAACTGCAAGTAACCACCTTAGATTACTCCGAATACGTCGGTCGCATCGTCATCGGCCGCATCCACAACGGCACGATTAGAATCGGTCAACAAGCAGTCTTAATCACCGAAAGCGGCGCGCTTGTCAAATCAAAAATCAGCAAATTGATGGGCTTTGAAGGCCTGAAGCGGATTGATATCGCAGAATCTTCTGCTGGTAATCTTGTCGCCGTTGCTGGTTTTGCTGATGCCTATATTGGCGAGACAATTACCTGTCCCAACGACCCGCAAGCGCTGCCTTTAATCAAGGTAGACGAACCAACTTTGCAGATGACTTTCTCCGTGAACGATTCGCCGTTCTGCGGTCAAGAAGGTAGTTTGGTAACATCGCGTCAAATTCGCGATCGACTAATGCGAGAACTCCAAACCAACGTCGCCTTGCGCGTCGAAGAAACCGACTCTCCCGACAAATTCCTCGTATCCGGTCGTGGCGAACTCCACCTCGGAATCCTGATCGAAAATATGCGCCGCGAAGGATACGAATTCCAAGTATCCCAGCCGCAAGTAATCTTCCGCGAAGTCGGCGGTCGTCCCTGCGAACCCTTTGAATGTTTGGTCTTAGACGTACCCGAAGAAGCAGTCGGTGGCTGCATCGAACGCCTCGGTCAGCGGAAAGCAGAAATGCAAGATATGCACGTCAGCAGCACCGGTCGCACCCAAATCGAATTTTCAGTCCCCGCACGCGGTTTGATTGGATTCCGAGGCGAGTTCATGCGCTTAACTCGCGGCGCCGGAATTATGAACCACAGCTTCCTCGACTATCGCCCCCTCGGTGGAGAAATTGTCGCCCGTCGCAACGGAGTATTGATTTCCTTTGAAGAAGGAACTGCAACTACTTATTCACTGAAAAATGCTGAAGACCGCGGCGTATTTTTCATTACCCCCGGAACCAAGGTTTACAGAGGGATGATTATCGGAGAAAACAACCGAGATGACGACATGGAGCTGAATATTTGCAAGTCGAAGCAGTTGACAAACCACCGCGCATCTGGCGGTGAAGAATTGGCACAATTGCAAGCACCAGTCGATATGAGTTTGGAACGTGCTTTGGAGTACATCGGGCAGGATGAATTGGTGGAAGTAACACCGAAATCAATTCGCTTGCGGAAGGTGTCTAAGAAGTTAGTCAAACGCTAAAACAAATTAAGGGCGGGCAAAATTGCCCGCTCTTAGTATCAACTTCAAACTAATGTATTTAAAGGCAGTATTAATTTTTAACGCAATCAAAAATAGGTAAAAACGATGTCAACAGTTTATCGTTTAAAAGCCAGCGAACTCGATTTTAATTTTTTAGAACAAATTAAAGCGACTTTTGGAAATAAAGAGATTGAAATAATTGTCTCAGAATGCGATGAAACCGAATATCTTTTGAAATCGGAAGTTAATAAAAACAAACTGTTGAAAGCTATTGAAAATCTTAAAGATAGACAAAATTTAGTTGAAGTCGATCTACAGGATTTGTAATGAGCAGAAGAATTATTTTTGAATCTTCTGCTTTTGCAGATTTTAATGAATGGGCAAAATTCGACAAAAAGATTTATCGCAAAATTGTAGAATTGATTAAAGATATAGATCGATCGCCCTTTGAAGGATTGGGCAAACCTGAACCTCTCAAATACGAGTTAAGTGGTTTTTGGTCGAGACGCATTGATAACGAACATCGTTTGGTTTACCAAGTTACCGATCAAGAAATTGCGATCGCAGCTTGTAAGAATCATTACAGTGAATAAAGCTTTAAGCAATGTAGGAATTACTCTTTTTATCAATTTACTAAATGCGATCGCTCTCAATCTTCTTGCTGAAGTTCTTCTATTATATCAAGTACCTTTTGGTGATTTTCTTCTTCTCCCTGGACACGATATAAATTTTTAGCATGGTGAAAATCGACATCTGCTTTTTGGGAATAGCCCAATTCATAGTGGACAATGCCTCGGTTTAGATAAGCTTGGGCAAAATTTCGTTCAAGCTGAATTGCCTGGGTGTAATCCTCAAGCGCTTTCTCTTTGTTCCCCAACTTAGAGTGAATAACTCCCAAGTTGTTGAATGTTTTAGAATTATTGGGATTCAGCCTAGCTGCCTGGATGTAATCTTCAAGCGCTCTTTGCAGATCGTCTAATTTCAAGAAGTAGACATCACCTCGATTATTCCAAGCAAGGGCATCATCAGGATTTAGTTCAATTGCTTGGGTGAAATCTTTAAGCACTTCTTCCAGATTGCCTATCTCTACATTATTAACACCTCGGTCATTGTAGGCTTGAGCATAGTCAGGATTTAGTTTAATTGCTCGGGTGTGAGCTGCCTGCGCTCCTTGATAATCACCTAATTTAGAAGAAATAATACCCAGGTTGTTGTGAAATATTGCACAATCAGGATTGAGTAATATCGCCTCTTTGTAATCCTCAATTGCTCCTGGATAGTCCCCTAGTTCAGCACGAACAAGAGCCCGGTTATTGTAGGCATTTGCATAATGAGGGTTGAGCTTAATTGCTCGACAGAAATTTTCAATTGCTCCATGAAAATCTCTTTCCTTAGCCTTGTTTATTCCCAGTTTATCGTAATCCTCAGCACATATAGGAGAGTGCGATCGCACCCTCTCGACCACAACCTCGTCACAAAAGTTGTCCAGCACTTCCTCAACTTGCTCAGGTTCAGCATCTTGAAAATCAGAGTTACTCTGTTGTTTTTCCTCTGTCTCAGTTTCAGTGAGTGGATTAGCAATAATATCTCTCCAATCTAGCCCTAGCCTTGTACAAATCTCTTCAAAATTTAAACGGTCAACTGGTTCAGGTTTAAAAAAACGACTAACAGTTGAGCGAGCTATTCCTAACTCTCGCTTTAAAGCAGTCTTATTTAAACTATTTCTGACTAAAGCTTTTTCTGCTTTTTTAATGCCTTCTGGAGATGCCTTTATTCCTCTTATAGCCATAGCCTGACTCCAACACTTATGGCTATTGTAACTGAACGAATGAAAGTCAGACACAAACTCAGACAGAAAGTCGGACACATCAGACAGTTTAGCCGGTCACAATCTCAGACACCGACCCTCGAAGCTAAGGAGGTAGTGATTCACTACTGAAAACTTAGCTGACGGAATTAATCATGTACAACAATAATCTGCACAACAAAGCCGAATTATCCCAGCAACTACCGCCGCTTTCCCAAAAACAGGAATACGACTTCCAAACTCAAAAGAAAGTAGGAAAGACAGGAGAGGCGATCGTAGACAAGTGGTTGCAGATTCATGGCTATCGCATTGAGGATGTCTCAGATTTGCCACAGTATCAGAAAGCAGGTATTGACCGCCGACTAATTCGCCCAAACGGTTCAACTGCAACTGCTGAGTACAAGACTGATATAAAAGCCAAGCAAACTGGAAACTTGTTTTTTGAAGTTTTTGACGATCGCAACCGTCCCTGTTGGGGATGGACTTCGCAAGCGGATCTCTGGATATTTTTCATTCCCCAACAGGAGATATTGGTCGTCGAACCTGGTAAATTCAGGTTGTTAGTTTCGCAGCAACACCCAGAACTCCCGCAGAAAGTAGTACCAAATCGAGGCTACAGTGTAACTGGATTACCTGTTCCATTAGCCAAGGTGCGGAATATTGCCAGTCACGTTTTCAAGTTTCCTGATATTCTTTTCTAAAAAGAGACTCCCTGTTAATCTGGCGATCGCCTACTCCAGGCGATCGCAATTAATTGAGTAATAATACTGAGCAAACGCTAATTGGGCGATCGCTATGTTTTAATAAAAAATTGAGCAAAATCCAAACAAAGCCAGCCATGAGTCCCAAATCCATAGCCGTAATCAACTTCAAAGGCGGTGTCGGAAAGACCACCGTCACCTGGAGTCTAGGAAATATTATATCCCAAGGAACCGACTTAGAAGTCTTGATGTTAGATCTAGACCCGCAAATGTCCCTCACAGAGGCGATCGGGCTTAACGAAAATACGGGTCATTTAGATGATAAGTTTGGTAAGTGGTACGAAAAATCTCTCAAACACAGACTCACAATTTACGACGCCCTCGAAGTCTTTAAAAAAGCCGGACAAAACTTTAAATTTCCCGTTGGTTTCGACACCATTTATCAGATTGACGAACAGTTGCATTTTATCCCTTCAGTTGAAGAATTGTATTGGTTAGACCTCGATGGATTTGAGGGAAAAAGTGTTAAAGACTTCATCCGCCAGTTCAGTGGCAAAATCGCTAACTCTCCCAATCTCCCCAAATACGATTTGATGCTGTTTGACTGTTCGCCTTCCTTCAGTCTCCTCACCTATAGCGTACTTTCTTGCTGCGACTTAATACTGATTCCTGTCAACCCAGATTATTTTGGTTCTCGGGGATTGAGTTTAGTTTTAAACTCGCTCCAAAAACGGATTGAGCCTTACCCGTTTCCCAAGATTGCAGTGTTTATGAATAAAGCTAAAATCTATGGAGGATTGCTGACAAATGAAGTTCAGTTTTACATGAGAGAAGTCAAAAGGCTTTGCGCTGAAATCTCAAAAGACAATAACATAGAAGTGAGATTTTTAGAATCGACAATTCGGGAAAGTGTTGGGCTAAAGCGGGCTATTAATGAGGGAGAATTGCCGCGAGAATTAGTTAGAGAGTTTGAGCAACTTTGGCGCGAGTGTGAGGAGTATCTGAAATGATTAAAAAAGATATGTTGCCTGCTGGCGAGCAAAAAAGCGGAGGGTTGGTTGATGAAATTGGCGAACTTAAGGAGATATTGCGCGAGGTTTCTAAAAAATTAACCAGGATTGAGGCTCAAGTCAAGCGGGGAGGGCTTTCTGCTGGTTCTAAAACTTCTGAATTGCCTGCTGTTGCTGATGTTGAGAAACCTGCTAATTTATCTACTGAAAATGTTCTCGAAGTTTATGAAGAACTGCGCTTGCAAGCTAAGAAGGGTCATGAATTAGAGGTGAGGCAAAAATTGTCGGCTATGAGTGCAACTGATTTGAATTTGATGTGTTGCGAGTTAGGGATGCCGCCCACAAGCAAGAATCCGTCCCGCAAAAAAATGTTCGAGCTAATTATTGGTAGAATTAAGCAGAGTTTGATGCTGTCGCGACATATCGATCGCCAAACACTTTAAACAGTTGACAGTTGACAGTTGACAGTTGACAGTTGACAGTTGACCTGTGATAGCGAAAATTCGAGCTGTCTTTTTTGCTTTCCACTTTCCATTGTCAAGAGGATCAACTAACAAAATGCGTTTGCATAAATTATGGAGGTTTTGGTCGATCGCCCTTATCGCCCTAACACTCGCTCTCGCCCTGTTTTCGAGCCTGCAAAGCCCTCCGACAACCGCAGCCCAAAAATCCCCAAGCATACTGGCGTTTACAGCTCTCCAACAGCGCGAGAGCGAGGTGAGAAACAGTTTATTTACCGTCAACGCTACCAGTTTAGCCCGCCGCGAACTTGCACCCAATATAGATGTTAGCTATACCGTAGTTTGGTCGCCCAAGGGCGATCGACTGGCTTTCGTTGGCACAGACACGGACATTTATACAGTCAACGCTGACGGTTCCGGGTTAACGAAACAGTTTGCTGGGGAGTCTTGCAAAGCAGCTAATTTTGCAATAGCTTGGTTTTCCAACAGCCAAAAACTTGTTTTTGCCCGTTCCTGCGACGGTTTCACCTCGGATTCTCCCGGTAGTCAATCACTTTATACTAGCGACACTTCGGGTATTAAAGGAACTAAATTAGTTCGCAATTGGGAAGTAGGAGGACAACCGGCTAAAACAGAAATTTCATCAGAATTCTATCTTTCTCCTGATGGTGAACAGGTAGCCTTTGTTAAGGATAAAAATATTTATAAAATGAATGCCGACGGTTCGGGCATGACTAAATTAACTCAAAGTCCCGGCGAGTACACATCGGGCGGAAGCGAACTTGTTTGGTCTCGCGATCGCACAAAAATCGCTTTTTTCTCCGGTACCTATCCCCAACAGCAAGTTTACACGATTAATGCCGACGGCACAAACCTCAAAAATTTGACCAACAACCCGCAACATCAAGTCTACAACGTCAAGCTATTTTGGTCGCCCGACAGCAGCCGGATTGCTTACTATCACGGGAAAGCGGGCGATTTGAGCGGGGAAAAGCAGGATATTTGGGCGATCGACATTAACAGCGGAACCGCCAAAAATCTCACCCAAAAACCCCAAAACTACGATGCACTTTCCTGGTCGCCCGATGGCAAACTTATCGCCTTCACTGGCGGAGACTTCAACCAGCAAAAATTATACACAATAAATGCGGAAACTTCCCAGCTAAATCAACTAGCTCCCCGCCTAGGAATGTCTGGAATTTCTGAATTAGCTTGGTCTTATGACAGTCAGCAAATTGCTTTTACTTTGAATGAGAATACAGGTAACAAAAGTAATTTGTATGTAATTAATCGCGACGGTTCGGGATTAAATAAATTGACCAGCGACAAGGATTTAAATGCTGGGAGTCCTGTTTGGAAACCACAGTAAAATTACAATTTATATCATGTCCGTTGAAACTACAACACTACAAATTTTTCTGGACTTACACAAGTCGCATAACATTGGGGTTAATTCTTAGGTATGTAGTTGCGCTTCAGCGCTCTTGTTAATTCTCGAAAATAGCGCTGAAGCGCAACAACGTACCTTTGCATAAGATTAGGGTTAATTCTTAGGTATGTAGTTGCGCTTCAGCGCTCTTGTTAATTCTCGAAAATAGCGCCCAAGCGCAACAACGTACCTTTGCATAAGATTAGGGTTAATTCTTAGGTATGTAGTTGCGCTTCAGCGCTCTTGTTAATTCTCGAAAAGAGCGCCCAAGCGCAACAACGTACCTTTGCATAACATTGGGGTTAATTCTTAGGTATGTAGTTGCGCTTCAGCGCTCTTGTTAATTCTCGAAAAGAGCGCTAAAGCGCAACAACGTACCTTTTTTGTCAAATTGGAGCCGATGCAATAATCTTTTTCTCCTTAAATTGCTGGTGAACTTCCAATTCATGTCCCTCAAGTTCCTGGTGTTTCTCATCCTGCACCTGTTTGTCAATTTTGGGCAACTTTAAAATCGCCCCAGCCAAAACCCAGTAATACACACACACTGGATCTACATCCAGCGGATAGTATTGAGGATAGATGCTAATAAATCCCACAAACACCCAAAAACTAGCTCCGTAACTCCGCAAACTTTTGTCCTTGACAGAACGGTAAGCTCTAAAAGTTAGAAAAGCCAAGTGTAAAAGCATGATTTGAACAGCAATCATTCCCGGATAACCGAGTTCGTACATCAACTTAGGTTGGAAAGTTTCAATTAGCTGTGTAGCACCAAAGATCCGCGTTGAATTAGTCGCTCGTCCCACACCTCTACCAAGAGGTCTGTCAATGATAAAATTGTTGCTCTGCTCGAACTGATTAAAAATAAACTGTTGGGGCGGTGCAGCGTTCCAGCGGTTAACAAAACTATCCCACCGCTGTTCGATTATTCCTGGGTTAATTGCTGCACCGACAAAGAGCAGAATTGCCAGTCCTGCACCGATGGGAATAAATCGTTTTAAGTTAACTAATTGACCTGTAAGAATTAGCAGGATGGCTGTGGCAACTGGAACCATAACTAACGCAGCTCTTTGACCCGAAATAACTGCATTTGCAAATACTAAGGCCATGCCAAATAAACTGATAACTCTCCACCAGAATGAAGGATCGCAAAAGGCAGAGGCAAAGGTTAAAAAAGCATTAGAAATTAGAAACCACGCCCACTGCCAAGGTGCGACAAATGTTCCCGGCAAGCGGATAAACTTGACTTCTGGACTGAATACCAAAGAACCGCCGACAAAACATCTAGCTTGCAGAGTTGCTTTATATAATTCTTCTCCAATCATGCCTCGGGTACCCGCACATTTTCCGCTTTGCAGCAAGAGGTACTGAATCAAACCGAGAATGCAGCAAACGATCGCCAAAACTACGTGCATTCTACCAAAAAACACCAAATCCTTCTTAGTGCGGAGCAGATAATAGGTACAAGCAATCAGCGGTATGTAACCTATCAATACTTTTAAGCCGAGAATTCCTTGTAGAATTGGTTTGTCGCCCTTCATCGGGTTGAGCTGCATCTCCCCGTTGACAAAAATTAAAGTCAGCATTGCCATCATCAACAGGATGCTGAAGGTAGAAAGCATTTGTTTGGGAATGAACAGAGGCAACTGTTTCTTTTTGCAGCTTTGAATGAGGGCGATGAGGGCTGGTATGTAGAAGGCGTCTTTGGCTACTTGAAATGCAGCATTCCCGCCACCAATTGCGTAGGTAACTGTACCGCTTAAAGGCAGGTAAATAAAAAAAGCCCAGAAAGCTGGACGGGGGTATTTGTAGGAAAGTAGCAAAATGGCTATGGCGGCGCCTCCGGCAATAGCAATCTTAGCGCGAACCACGAACAACAGGATGATGCTGACAGCAACACTGATTAAGCAGCTTATGACGATCGTCTGCGCTAATTCATTGCGCTTTTGTGAAGTTTTGCGTTTTTGTGCCGCTATTTCTTTTTTGCTGGATGTTGTTGTTTTTTCGCTGGGCTTTTGTTTGGACTTCTTAGATTTGCGCTTGGTTTTAAACATAACTTCTAAAAGGCACTTATGTAGAAGGCAGAAGGCACTCACAGGTAGAAGGCAAAATGTATATCAGAAAAAATATTGCGGTAGATGTGGTTACTTATTCTTAACGTCCAAAACGCCGAAAAATTGGGGTCAAGATGCTGGGTGCGAGGCGGGCAAAACTTACACTCGCAACCTTGTAGAATATAACTGCTGCATCTATAATGTACAAATCTCGAAAGCATAATTTTAATCGATCGCTCAAATCGATCGCAGAAACTGGATATGAAGTTAAACAAATTGGTATCGATCGGCATTGCCCTAGTTTTAGGAGCAAGCGCGAGCATATTATCTAGCAGCAGTAGAGCATTCGGGGCCGAAAAAGTTGTCCTGACATTTGGCCCGATCCGCCAAGCCGTCAATATCAGCGACTTAGAAGACTTTGCTAAAGATGGCACGACGACGCCAACCCTCAAACAAATTATCGGGTTCTCCAAAATGGATCCAAAAACATTGCAGGGGTTGATCGGTTTACAAATCGGTTTAAAGCCAGCTAATCTCGCCCGGATAGTTTACAGCACCCCAGGCGAAAAAATTACTGATGAAATTGGTCAAGCAATTCGGACTCAGCGCCGCACAGAAGGTGGCAAAGCCATGCGGGCTGCGCTGATTCTGGCAGCCGGCGACGATGGTAAGGTGTCGCTGTTGGAAATCTTGAAAAAGTATCCTCTCCCGGAGGTTTACGTAGATGTTGCCAGCATTGCTGCGACTGTTGGGAAAATTCAGGGTTTGGCTGGAAATATGGGCACCCTACTGCAAGATTCCAAGGGCGAGACAAAGGGCACAACTCAGACAAAATAGCACTGAAAGTTCGATCGCACAGGTTTGTAGTGAGGACTAAAGTCCTCAGACTTTTTTGGCGGACTAAAGTCCGAACGATCAAACTAAGGAATGAAAATTAAATAATACCATTTATCTAAAATTGTGCAACACTCTTCGACCCCCCCTAGCCCCCCCGCTGTTATTGTTCTTGTGGGATGGGCGTCCCGCCCGTCCCGAAAAGACGGGCGGGACGCCCATCCCACAAACTTGTGTAAGTTATTAAATTTTCGTTCCTAAGAAGCGCGGACTAAACTCCGAACGATCAAACTAAGGAATGAAAATTAAATAACTTACAGTTTTTATTGTTCTTGTGGGATGGGCGTCCCGCCCGTCCCGAAAAGACGGGCGGGACGCCCATCCCACAAATTTGTGTAAGTTATTAAATTTTCGTTCCTAAGAAGCGCGGACTAAACTCCGAACGATCAAACTAAGAAGCGCGGACTAAAGTCCTTACTACAAACCAAAAAACGCGGACTAAAGTCCTTACTACAAACCAAGAAGCAATTAATTTTTCTTGAGCAACTTCTTGAGCAACTTGGGAACCTCCGAAGGCCGAGCAGCTACGGGTATTTCCGCCTCTTCAAAGGCAGCCATTTTGTTCTCTACCGTAACACCAAAGGCTTTCTGGGCAGCAGCCCGAGAACTGATCAGGATGCCGGCATGGCCCAAGGACGGGCCCTTGGGAACGTAGCGGCCTGCCAAATAAGCAACCACAGGTTTGTCGATCGCCGAAGCGATGTAAGAAGCAGCAGCTTGTTCGCTCCAACCGCCAACTTCCCCAATTAAAACCATCGCCTCCGTACTGTCATCTTCGTCCAAAAGTTGCAGCCACTGCATAAAAGAAGAACCCACAATCGCGTCGCAGCCAATACAAACCGCCATCGACTGTCCCAAACCTGCCTCAGTCAGTTCGAGAGCAACTTCGTAAGTCAAAGTGCTGCTGCGGCTGATTACCCCGATCGAACCCGGAGTGTAGAATTCCTTGGGGTGAGTTCCCAGCAGCAGTTTGTCAGGGACAATAATCCCCGGACTGTTGGGCCCGATCACTAAAGTTTCTGTGGCCTCTGCCTTTCTGACTAAGCGCACCATATCCAGAGGAGGCACTCCCTCAGTGACGATCGCGATTTGCCTAATTCCGGCGGCGATCGCTTCTAGAGCCGCATCCAGCACCCAGTAAGCCTCTACCAAAATTACCGTAGTGTCAACATGACCCACTGCCGCCACAGCTTCTTCTACCAAATCAAAAATAGGAATTCCCTCCAACTCCTGCCCTCCCCTACCGGGACTGACACCGGCGACTACATTAGTGCCGTATGCCTTCATCATCAGGGCGGCGCGCGTTGAGGCGGGAGATTCTGTAATGCCCTGTACTAGGACTTTGCTTTCAGGAGTTAAATTCATTTTTTCCTAGTTAAAACTCGATCTTTCAAAAGCAGAAGGCTTTCATATGTTGTCCAGAGTTCTCGTTTTGCCGATCGACTGTCGCTACTTGGCAGATGATACAGCTTGAGCCGCAGCTTCATCTAAAGTGCTAGCTAGCTGCACGGGCAACTGTCCGAAACGCTTTTTAACAGCATCAGCATCGAGCTCTACCAGGCGCAGCACAACTTGAATGTGCCGGTTGGCGCGAGCTTTTCGTTCCAAATAGCCCGCTATGGCGGTGATGATTTCCTCACTCTTGGAAGCACTGTCCAAAATATTTACAAGTATCACCTTAACGCTTTTATCCTGAGCGACCAACTCCAGACCCAACTCGGTGCGATCGCGCAGGGCATTTACTGCATCGTAACGATCTAAAGAACCCAGGTTGACAAAATTAGCCGGTTTTCCTCGTTGGTGAGCTACAGCATCCAGAGTTGCCATTGTCAGGCCCACTCCGTTGCACAAAATCCCGACATTCCCGTCTAGTTCCACTAATTCCAGAGATGCGGAATTCGAGATTGGGGATTGAGGTTTGGAGTCAAACTGATCCGGCGACTGCTGCGACTTTGAGTTGGAATTCCGGCGATCGCCCCCATAGGCATTTCTGCTGTCCCCTCCCAACCCGCTGAAGAGCTTTTTACCCGAGAGTGCTGCCAAGTCTGGATGCCGCCCCAAGGCATCGTCGTTGGCGCTGACTTTACCGTCTAAAGCCATTAACTCTCCTGTTGGACTGATGCCGAGAGGATTGATTTCTACTAAATCTAAATCCTTTTGGACAAACAGCCGATACATTTTCTCGACAATAGTGCTGACAGATTGAATCAAATCTCCCTGCAATCCCATTTTCAGCATCAGACGCCTCGCGTAGAAAGGCGAAAATTCCTGATCTACGGCAACTTGCTGCATTTGGTCGATCGACCCTTCGACATCCATACCTCCTTGTCTGGAGCCCAGAAGTACCGGGCGGCGGGCGATCGGGTCTAGGAGTACGGCTAAGTACAATTCTTGGTCAGCGTTGTACTTTGCTTCTGCTAACAGGACTTGCGGATATTCATCCTCGATCGGCAAATTAAAAATTGTTTGAGCCGCAGCAACTGCGTCGATCGTATTTTCCACAAATTTAATGCCACCCGCCCGGCCTCGTCCCCCAGCCCGCACTTGCGACTTCAGGACAACTGGGTAAGGAATTTTCAGCCCTTTGAGATCGGCGGGTTTGTCAATCCGCTGCGACGGCAAAATCGGAATTGCCATCTGACGAAATAAAGATTTGGCTTGGTACTCTAACAAATCCATTTTTAATAACGGGTGACGGGTATTTGGCAACAAGCAATTCGTCGTTTTTGGCAATTCATTATTAATAGATAATAATTGGCTTTATGTCAAGTTAAAAATTAAAAGTTATGGTTTTTATCTCTTTTGATTCTCAACTTTGTATATTGCCGATTACTTATGTAGTATTCCTGGCATATCACTTGTTACCAGAAAGATTCGCGGACGTTGTTGGGAAGAAGGCCCTATACGTCTGGGTGGTTTATAAGCTGTCAATTATACCTCATCTTTTTGAGAAAGGCTATATCACTTATTACGCTATTTTGTACTTTTTGTTTTGCGATCGACAATTGCAAGATTTGACTAGCTTGGGCGGGACAGAGTAGGGAGATGGTTAGTAGTTGTTTTTTCTTCGGAGTTTTGGCAATACTGTTTCCAGATATTTCTGGGAGCTAATTATCAATTGATTACAAGTAAATTAATCTAATCAAGCATCAAATACGACTTGCTTTTAAGCTTGTCATGTGTATTTTATCCCTTTTCCTCAATAACTAATAACTCCTTCCCAATAACTAATGACTCCTTCCCAATAAATAATGACTAATGACTTCTTCCTTCTGTCAACTGTCAACTGTCAACTGTCAACTTTCAACTGTCAACTTAGCAGTGCCTTGATGAACAGTTTTAACCCATTTCAGCCGCTTGGGACGCACCGAAATCCGAGCCGTCACAATCCCTACCAGCAGCCAGTGCAACATATACACAGTACCCCGCAGCGTTTGCAGCAAGGTGACAAAAACTCTTTTAATGTCAAATTTAGTCTCTTTGCGAGTGCGCCGCAAACCGACAAACATTCCCACCACGGACAAAGTAAGAGTCATCACAGTTATCGGACTGGCGATCGGCATCCGGCGCAGCGCAATTGACATCAAAAAGTCAGGCAGCGCTACTGTCGGCAAGAAATATTGAGATACCCAAAATCCAAATAAATCCCAAGTTTTCCCAGTTCCCATCCGGTTCCGCAAAATTAGCTGCCAGTAGTCAAGATAACGCTGATAGCCACCTTCTGCCCACCGATTGCGCTGGTGCCACAGGGCGCGAGCGTTGGTAACTCCTTCTTCTGACACGGCTGGGAAAGCCAGAAATTCAATGTCCCACTGGTCTAGGTGGAGCCTCACGGTCAAATCCAGGTCGTCGGTAATGGTTTCCTCGTTCCAGCCGCCACAGCTTTCTAAGGCAGTGCGGCGCATGAATTGGCCGTTACCGCGCAATTCTCCAATGCCGCCGATCGCAATCCGTTGCTGCTGGAAAAAACTGTCGAGAGCCATTTCTGCTTCTTGGCCGCGAGTCCACACATTTACTGCTGCATTGGCGATCGCCTTTCTGACTTGCACCGCCCCTACCTTTTGTCTCTCGAACACCGGCAGCACCCGGCGCAGCAAATCCGGCGTTACCGTCGCGTCGGCGTCAAATATTCCCACAAATTCCCCGCGAGTCAGCGGCAAAACTTCATTCAGGGCTCCCGACTTGCCACCGCTGGCATTTGCTCCTCTGCTAAATACTTTGAGCTGCGGGTACTGTTTGGTTAGCTGTTCCAATACTAGCGCCGTGCCGTCGCTGCTGCGATCGTCGATCGCCCAAACTTCGTAGCGGTCGATCGGGTAATCTACATTGCAGATTGATTGCACGAATCGGGCAATCACCGCTTCCTCATTTTTCGCCGCCACCAGCAGCGAGACGTAGGGCCAATCTTCTCGATTTTCATCGGCCAGAGGCGGCAGTGCGGGCTTGGGCTGGGCAAACAACACTCGAAATGCTTGCATCCACAGCAGTCCCGTCAAACCCCACACTACCCACGCACCCCAAGAAATCAAGTGTAGGGCGATCGTGCCACCCCAAATCGCAGTCAGCAACGCGGCGGCTTTTCCCCGCCGTCCCCGGTACAGATTTTGAGGAAAAGAGGGAGATCCCGGCACAGACACCGCCACCGGGAGCTCTGATGAAGTTTCCGCGTCAAACACCCTGTCGCCAATGTCTGGGATGCCAAATATTTTGCCGAGCTTGGAGTTCGAGGTCAAACTCTTGAGCTCTTCTTGAGCTAGATCGGGGATGTCCAACTTAAGCTCGCTGCGAGTGTCGTTTTCCGGCCAAGAACTCTCCTGCATAAGTTACTTGATTCAACCACCAATAGTTTTTGATTTTAGAGATAAGTATCCACTGTACCAGTTTCTGGGCTTTTGTCGAAAGCTGACCAAGAATTGATTGATGGTACCCGCCACGTGATTTATCCGTGGAATCAATCCCAAATCGAAAATCGAAAATCCTCTTTTCCCCCGAATTTATCCGTGGGGTGGCCTCTAAAATCTAAAATCTAAAATCTAAAATCGATTGACCGGAGCTCGTTTGTGCGCGATCGCCCAAGAGTACGGCACTGCTAAACTGGAATTGCATAGAGTATTGGGGATGATTCATCCAAAAACGGATACCAGCCAGCGACTTAAGTCATTCGCCACGCCAAATTTTAGACTCCTGTTCAAACTCGCCACTTCAGCAGATTCATCTGTTCTTGTAAATCTAAAATCTAAAATCTAAAATCCCCAAATCCAAAATAGACTGAGTTTTGCTTGCGATCGACCAGGAATATCTGCTAGTTTTTGCAGATGATCTCAACCCACTGTCAGGATGCGGAAATATGTCTCTTCCTCAACTGAAACCAGCCGACGACAAAGAAGTGAAAGTCTACGCGCCTTTCTATCAAGAGCCCAGGCGCAAGTTCTTGCCCCACGCTATTGGCCTCTACAAGCTCAAAAGCTTGGAGGGGGCAAGAAAAATTGACGGCGGCGAAGATATACCCTTTGTCGCTAGTTGGAATATCTCGTCGCTGCCGATGGATTTGACCCGCTGTCGGGTGTTGTTTGACGGTAATGCTGAACTCAGCTACGAAGTGACTATGCAAAGTTCTGAGTTTGTCAGTTGTTTAATTGAGGTACTCCTAACTTTTCAGCGGACTCGTACCGTCGATTTTTCTAAAACGTTTTACCGCAAGCTGATGCGTATGGATGACTAATTTTCACCGCACCCGCGCTCCCAAAAGTTTGTAATTGATTGCGGCCCTAAAATGCGCGCTAATAATGTAATGCCATCGGGACGGCGAGATTATATTATTGGTGCGCTATTTCTATTTTGAGGAGTTACGCGCTTGCGACAAGAGTGAAACTCGGTTTCTACGAGATTTTGTGTTTAGGATCGCGAATTAAATAACTTACAATTTTAATTGTTATGGTGGGATGGGCGTCCCGCCCATCCCACTTTCAAGAGTGGAAGTTATTTAATTTTCATTCCTTAGTAACGAGAAATCTACGAATAAACCGAGTTTCTCGCCTCCCATGCGCAAGCCTTGTATTTCAGAAGGCGCAATACTATAGCCCAATACTGTTCACTTAAGACAGATCCCCCTAACCCCCCTTCCCAAGGGGAGTAGGGGGTGGGACAAGAAAGCTCTTAAAGTCCCCCTTCTTAAGGGGGATTTAGGGGGATATCCGGGGCATAAAAAGTGTTAAGTGAACCGTATTGTACTATAGCCTTGCTCAACAACAGCGATCGACGCTTGAATTTTTCGTAATTGGTAACTTAGGAATGAGAATTAAATAACTTACAATTTTTATTATTCTTGTGGAATGGGCGTCCCGCCCGTCCTTTCTGAACGGGCGGGACGCCCATTCCACAAATATGTGTAAATTATTTAATTTGCGCTCCTTAGTCCTGGACGTAGGTGTTGGCAGAAACCGGGCTTTTTTACGAAAATACTAGCCCAAAAAACTCACATTTTGTGAAAAACCCAGTTTCTTGAGGTTTGTTTGTAAGCCATGTAATTAAGGATCCCGTGTACCTTACGGAAATTGAGAATCGCTATAACTGAGTTATTGCATCATTAGACAAGAGTGCAAAAATTGCTTTCCTATATTGAAAGGCCTCTGCGTCTATTATATACGTTGCATCTGCCTTGATCGATAGGTTTATTTATCACTCAAATATTTATTATAAAATTATTATTTTTAAATGCTGTTGACAAATAGTTCTTAACAACCGAAAATCGAAAAAACATGAAAATAAAGATGTAAAAAAAGCTAACAAAAGGGTGGCGAACAAATGAATAAAAGTTCCCCTCAAAAAAACGCTCTGCACAAAAGTGACAAAATCGAGTATAATCATATTGCGAAATTGACTCGCAGTGCGAAAATACTGTTGAATAAACTAAATTTATTTAAATAGACAGGTGCAAATTGAGGAGAGAAGGCGTACCCAAATTGACTAAATATTTGCTGATCGGTTCGACAAAAGCTTACAGCGGCAAGTCCGCGATCGCCCTGGGGATGGCGCTGGCACTCCGGGAACAAGGAATGGCAATCGCCTACGGCAAACCGCTGGGAACCTGTTTCAGCTCGGAGGGAGCTGGAGTGGCGGAGGAAGATGTGCGGTTCGCGGTAGAGACGCTTAAACTCTCAGAAAGTCAGATGCCGTCAACACTGCTGTATTTGGACGAAGAGACGGTTCACAAGCGTTTGCGCCAAGAAGACAAGACAGATTACCGCCAGTCTCTGGCGCAATATTTGCAAAATCCCAGCGGAGACTTGGTGCTGTTAGAAGGCCCTGCTAATTTGGAGGAAGGCAGTCTGTTTGACTTGTCTTTGTCTCAAATCGCTGATGCCATTGATGCCTCTGTGCTGCTGGTAGTGCGCCCGATCGATCTTTATATAGACGATTTGCTGTCAGCGAAGCGGCGCTTGGGCTCGCGCTTGATAGGCGTCGTGCTCAACGATGTTCCCTCCGACAAACTTGAATCCGTAACTGCGACTGTGCGCCCTTTTCTGGAAGCTAGCGGTATTCCAGTTTTGGGAATGCTGCCGAGAAGCGCTTTGCTGCGGAGTGTCAGCGTCAAAGAATTAGTCCACCAATTGAAAGCTGATGTTCTCTGCCGTCGAGACCGCTTGGATTTGATGGTGGAAACCTTGACAATTGGTGCGATGAATGTTAGCTCAGCTATGAAGTATTTCCGCAAAGCCAGAAATATGGCGGTAGTCACCGGGGGCGATCGCACGGACATTCAGCTCGCGGCTCTGGAAAGCTCGACTCAGTGCTTAATTCTCACAGGCCACTTGCCTCCTTCTCCCTTGGTAATCGGCAGAGCAGAAGAAATGGAAATTCCAGTTTTATCTGTTGATTTGGATACCTTAACCACGGTGGAAATTATCGACAGCACCTTTGGCAGCGTGCGCCTGCACGAACGCATCAAGGTGGAATGCGTTACTCAGCTAATGGCAGAACACTTTGACCTTAAGGCCATGATGGCATCATTGGGTTTGGGCGATCGAGTTCATTAACAAGGCCACCGGATCTGAAGGTATTCGGCAGCGGGAACTGAGCGAACAACATATTCGGCAGAGGCAAGAAGGCAGAGAGGATTTTTGGTTTAAAAAATAAAAACTCAAAATTCTTAAATCCTCAATTTTTATTGAATCGTACCTTCTGCTCTGGCTGCCGAATGCTTTTAGACATTCTGCCTTCTGGGTTCCTCAAATCTCCCGCTCCTCTAGTCAGATACCGTTAATCAGCAATTCTTAACTTCTTTTTGGTGGCAATTGCTAGTTAGTCTGCTAGAATCCACAACGTAGTTTTATTTAATTTAATAAATTCTTTGAGTCAATCAATTGAGCTACCCAGAGTTGATGATTTTTTACAAGAACTTGCGGCGATCCAGCAAACAAGCTCCAAGCGGGTTGCTCTTTTGGGTTCTCGCCACGTTCCTATTACCCACCAGCAGCTAATTGAGATGCTGAGCTACGCCTTAGTTCTGGGAGGCAACCAGCTCATCACATCGGGGGCTACAGGCACCAATTCAGCCGCAATTCGGGGGGCAATGCGAGCAGATCCTAATCTGCTGACGGTGATTTTGCCGCAAAGCATGAGCCGCCAGCCTCGGGAGTCCCGCGAGCAGCTCGAACAAGTCATACATTTGGTAGAAAATCCCAAAAATGACAGCTTGTCTCTCCCGGAAGCCAGCGCCATGTGCAATCAGGAGATTATTTCTCGCTGTCAGCAACTGATCTGTTTTGCTTTTCACGAAAGCCACACTTTGCTGAAAACTTGCCAGGATGCGGAGGAACAGCGCAAAGTGGTTACTCTGTTCTATTTTGATTGAAATGCGAGGCGGATGATGTTGTTGGGATTGCCTGTGTCGGTTATTTTGCTTGATTCTGTTGCTGCTGCTGCTGCGCTGGTTTACGCACCGTTTTTGGTGGTTGCCCTTGCTCGGTTGCAGCTAGGCTATGACCAAGCAGCACCTCGCGCTATGTTTGATAGGTTGCCCGGTTACGCTCAGCGGGCAACTTGGGCTCACCAAAATTCGTTTGAGACGTTTATGCTGTTTTCAGCGGCGGCTTTGATGGCTTTTGTGACAGGAATAGATTCGGAGGCGGCGGGCTGGGCTGGAATCGCTTTTCCTGTAGCCCGATTGTTGTTTTCGGTTTTCTATATTCTGAATGTGCCTCTGGGGCGATCGCTCATGTTTGCGATTAGTTCTACTTGCACTTTCTCTTTATTCTATTTCAGTTTGATGGCTGTTAATGGGTAATTGTCAGTTGTCAGTTGTTAGTTGTTAGTTGTTAGTTGTTAGTTGTTAGTTGTCATTAGTTGAGAGACGCTTAATTAATGACTAATTACCAACTACGAACTACTAACTACCAACCACCCATTCCCCATTCCCCATTCCCCATTCCCCATTCCCCAATGCCCTGCGCGGGCCAATGACCTGCGCGGGCCAATTACCAATTTACCAATTACTAATTTATGGCTGCTAATTATTCATTTGATATTGTCAGCGAGTTCGACAGGCAAGAATTAGTTAACGCCGTTGACCAAACAGTGCGGGAAATTCAAAGCCGCTACGACTTGAAAGATACCAAAACCACCGTGGAATTGGGCGCAGAATCGATTACTGTCAATACGGACAGCGAATTTACTCTCGATGCCATTCACACTGTTTTGCAAACAAAAGCCGCTAAGCGGAATTTATCTCTGAAAATTTTTGATTACGGCAAAATTGAAGCTGCTAGTGGTACTAGAGTACGCCAAGAAATCAAACTCAAAAAAGGGATTGATCAGGAAATTGCCAAAAAAATCACTAAATTAATTCGAGATGAATTTAAAAAAATTCAAGGCTCGATTCAAGGTGATGCAGTCCGCGTTTCTGCCAAGGATAAGGATGATTTGCAGTTGGTAATTCAACGCTTGAAGCAAGAAGATTATCCGATGGCTTTGCAGTTTACCAATTACAGGTAGGTTTGTGAAAGCTAGGTATTGGATGCCCGGTTGTGCGATCGCATTTTTGAGTGCGATAGAACTTGCGTTGCGCTTGCTGGGATTCGGAAATCCTGCTTTGCTGCAAGCTGATGCTGAGGCTGGGTATATATTTGCACCAAATCAACTTGTATATCGTTTTGGCAATAGACTTCAGTACAATCAATTTTCTCAACGGTCTGAACAAATCGATTCAGCCAAGCCTGAAGGTACTATCAGAATTTTGATGACAGGAGACTCGGTTCTCAATGGCAATAATAGCACGGATCAGGCAGAAACTATTACAGAATTGTTGGCAGCGCGTTTGTTGGGCATCAAAAAGCAGGTTCAGGTGCTAAATGCTTCTGCGGGATCTTGGGGAATTGGCAATCAATTGGGATATATTCGCAAGTTTGGCACTTTTGAAAGCGATGCTGTGATTTTGCAAATTGGTACTCACGATTTGCTACAACCTTCAAGTACCAGCGCGGGACTCAAAAATAACCCCCTGATGCCGAATCGCCAACCGTTATTGGCAATTCAAGAAGTGTTTGACAGATACGTTATGCCCCGATTTTCCAGTGTTTTTGTGCCGAATTCCCCTGTGGGGGGTGTGCCAGTGCCGGAAACGCAACGGTTTAGGGAAAATATGCAGCGATTTGAGCAAATAGTGGCTTTGGTGCGAGAGTCGAATATTCCGTTGTTTGTGTTGTATACTTGCGATCGCTCCGATTTACTGCCGGTACCGAATCAGCCGAGGTTTAAATCCCAGTTTGTCGATCGGCTAAAAGCTTTGAAAATTCCACTCATAGACACTCACGCAGCCTGGTCAAAATTGCCGAAAACCACGGTAGAAAGTTATTTTCGGGATGGCGTACACCCCACAGCCCCAGCTTATGAATCAATCGCAGATTTATTGTTTCAGCAGTTGTGTACTGAGAAAAAATTAGCTGCTTGCTCATTAACCAATACCAATTCTGAAAAATAGTGCTACAGCAATCCTAAATGATTCACAAAATTTGTAGGGGTAGTGCCAAGAAAGCCTACCCCATATCTATCGGGCGATCGGGCGTGGGATTGCCCTTACAAGACTATGGAAGAGTGTTGCATCATTTTTTTAAATTAGTATTAATCTCAGCCGTTTCCGTACAAATGCTCGCTTTTAACTGATATTTAGCAATATTTTGCATAATTGATATAAGCTGTAGCTGGCGCTACAGCTTGAGAGTGTAAATCCTAATTAAATATCTAAACCGATGACTGTTAACTCGGGAGGATGTTCGACCACAAACTGGTAATATAACTCTTGCTTGGCTTGCGGTGGCAGAGAAATTATCCATTCCAAGAGTCCCATTTCACCTGCTACTATCTTCGGATTAGTCTGAGTCAACCGCACTTTTATTTGCTCCTTTCGAGTGACTGGAAGTTGCTCTTTTAGTGTCAACTTAGCAGGCACTTGGTGCAAGTTGGTCAAAATTAACCGATAGGCGTAAGTCGTGCGCCGCTGATTGCCGATCAGTTTTTTATCGACTTGTCTTTCCACTAATTCTCGCTCTATTTTTAAGCCTTCATCTATTCCTAAATTAAGCTTAAATTCTTCGCCAGGGGAAACATTTTCTAACTGCACATTACCGACAAAAGTATTGTCGCGAAAGATATTGGCTTTACCGGGCAGCAGAGTTGCACCTGTCGTCGGATTGGTGACAATTGCTTGCAAATAAGCGAAACTGACTAAATGAGGAATGGCGATGTATTCAGGTTTAGAGGGATAATTATCGCTGAAAATAGTGACTTTGTGCGGTGTGCCGTCGCTGGGAATATTGGTATTTCCTCCGACTTGAAATGAAACGGTGCTGCCTTCTTTAGATACTCTTGCTGTCGCCGTTTGAGCTGCTATAGGTTCTGGTGCGGGAGCAGCACTTCGCATAGCCATCATTGCAAATTGTGGCTCGTTTTCCATCTCTAATTCTATACAATAATCTGTTCCCATTTCTGCATCCTCAGTCTGTACGCGTCGTGCTTTCATAAATTCTGCGGTTGGAGCAGGTTTTGGGCGAACAATATCGATAAACCAGGGTTGGAGTTTTGGTGGCAAAGTTCCCATTCCGGGTTTGGCTGTGGATAAAGTCAGCGCTACTCCCGTCCAATCTTCGCCTGTGTTTTGGTTGACTTCGGCTAGGTAATTGAGATTGATTTGGTTGTTGGTGGTATTGACTCGCAAGTCGTACAGGGGAGTCCAACGGGCTCGCGTTACTACATAGGAAACTTCTAGTTCAAAATTGCCGCTGCCGCTGGGTTCGATCGCCACAATGATGTTAAAACTTTGCTGGGAATAGGGAGTTTGTACTTGTCGCAACTGCTGGCGCAATGCTTCTATTTGCTTGTCTAAGTCTCGCTGCTGTCTTTCGTGTTGGGCGATCGCACTTATGTACTTTTTATAATTACTGCCTAAAAAATTGAGCAATTCGCCGGCTTCGTTCAAACCGATCTGCTGCTTGGAAATGCTGCTAGCAAAGGAACTGACGCTTTTTTCGCTCAAATTTTCAACAAAGTTGAGTTGAATTTTTCGGGAGGCGATTTGGTCTTTTATGGCGCGTTTTTGGGTTTCTAACTCTTGGATTTGTGCGGTTAATTCGGCGATGCGATCGCCCGTAGGTTCGCTGTGAAAGAGAGTTTCGGTGTGCACTCCCAGCAATCGCACGGCGACTGTACCTGCACCGGTAGCCCTGACTGACTCGGTTTCGAGGGTTGTGGGGAGAGAGGCTACAGTTAATTCGCACTCGTTTCCCGTCAGGGCTACTGTGCCACGGCGGGTTATCAAAGCGCGATCGGTGTACACAGTAACTTCTGAAATTTGCGATTCTACTATTTTGATATTATCGCGATCGAGCAAATTTGAATCAGTCATTGCTACTAATGCCTTTACGAAACTCTTTTAATGGTTCCAATGGCGGCGCCAACAAAATGTAGCGCTTCCATAAAGATAAGTCTAACTCAGGCAGCAATTCGCTGCTAGCAATTCCCTCATCAGTAGAAACGCCCCAATAAATAGAAATATGTAACGAAAAGTAAACTTAACTAAAACCCTTTTCCGTTCTCCCTTCGGCCATCTGCCTTGTTTCCACGATAAATTTTCCTGTCTACTTACCTATAGCCTTTCTCAAAAAGGTGAGGTATGACTGACAGGTTATATAACGACTGAAACGTATAGGGCTCTCTTCCCAACAACGTACCTCATATTTTTGAGAATCGCTATATACCAATAGCAGTCCCGCTATATTTTTGGTAAGAACCAGATTAAAGTGAGAGCCTCGCTTTCTTGCTCTACAAACCTTACTTTGGCTTCTCTACAAAAGTTAAAATAGAATTTTCTTTCGCTCTGTTTATTGGCATTGGTTCGCGATTCAGACGAATCTCAATAAGAGTAGTTGTAAAAGGACAGAAAAATTTAACTTTTGCATTTAGAAGATGATCTAAGTTCAATTCTGCATCCCATCTTCCATCTGACTGTTGTGGCTCGCCCTCTAGAGTAATTTTTCCACTTCCACAACCGTAATACGCCACAAGGCTAGTTCCAGATGAAACAATCAACTTCATACATAATTCAGAAAGGCTTTCCGGCTTCAGTTTACTTAAATTGACATGAAAACATCGCAAACTTTTGTCCTTAGTGTAGGTATGAACATCTAAATATGACTTGTCATCTAACCAAAATTCTTTGCCCTCTTTATCCTTCATCAAAAACTGAACATTCCAATCTGTAACTGGATCGAGACGCTCATCTACAACACGAATAATAAACTGTTGCCATTCTTCCCATTGCTCTCCTTTTGTATTTTTCATGCTCTCCATATGAGCTTGAGCCTTAGCTGTCCAGCTACCAAAACTGTCTTTATCAGAAACATCTAAAGCTTGTAGAACCAACTCAATAAAGTCTGGATTTTTTCTAGGATTATGCACAATTGTATTGTGATTGTGACCATCAATTAGCACCAGTGGAATATCAATCTGGTGTTCTGGATGTTCGTCTGGTTTGCCTCGTTCTTCTACAGGCTTGTCTTTATTTTGAGATGGATCTTGCGTCAAATCAAGAATTAATTTGCGGCTGTTAAGAGCGCAACCTGCCCATCTCACAGTACCATCAGATCCAGCAGTATTAGCTAATCCCCTCAATCCGTCATATCCCTGATTGCCACAGAAAATAAACACATAAGGCGTCTTGTTATCTTCGCCATAGTAGGGCTCATTTTTGGGTTTATTTTGGGCAGAGCCAATTAAGTCAAGATGAGCAAGATCCCAAGTGAAACGACTACCTAATTCAAGATTATCCAAAATCAGATTTCCAGCTTCGAGAAAATCAGGCCCAAGTATTTTATGTCCGGTTATAACCGAACCCAACCAACTTCTTCCTTTATGGGCTAAAGGAGAGCCAAAAGTTGCTGGTGCTAATCCAATCAAGTGTTTGAGGCGACTCCGACGATTGACATTAGCAGCATAGGCGTAAGTAGTTAACCAAGCGCGAATAACTAGCATTCCAGTTGAATGAACAATGGCATCAAATTCATCATCTTCAATATAGGAGCGAAGCACTCGGTCAAATGCTTCAGCAATATCTTTGATGGTTATCTCATTAGTAAGAGATTTATAGCTAGCTGTATGGAGGACTATAATCTCTCTGTTTTTGTAGTGAGTTTCAAGAATTTTTTCCCACTCACTAAAAGCCGTTGAATTAGCTGAGTAACCGTGTATGAGAACTATGGGGCGCGGCATAACTTAAGTCCTTAATTTGAACGTAGTTTCGACGATTATATATTAGTAGGTGAGCAACTAAGCCTTTTGGGTTAATTGTTTAATCATTCATTGTCTTTTGTACTTTTTTACAAGTTACTATTCAGAGATTTCCTAAATCAATTTGTGATTTTTTCCATAAAGAAGCTTTTTTTTTGATTGATGTACCAAATAAACAAAGCCTGAATATCTCAATCCCTTTGTTTCCAAGCATCTACAACTGTTGTAGCGATCGCACCGAGCGATCGCCCAGTCGCATTTTCGAGTGACACTCATTTGAGTGACACTCATTTGAGTGGCACTCCTAGAATTTCAGTGCTGCAAACGGGATTCTGTGAGTTGAGAGTGAGAAATGCGATCGGCTTTGTTGCAAGTAAATGGCTGGTACTACGGGTTTATTATTGTGGTGCGACTTCTGGCGGAGGGCTGCATCTGGTTTTTAAAGAGGGCGAACCGTGACCGGATATAAGTTATTAGTTATAATCTCATATTGACGGAGGTCGTGCGGGGAGCATCTCTGTTTTGCAAGAAGCATTTTTATCTTCCGTGCTGTCCCCGCTCGCGTGTAGAAGCACGCGGGGACAGCGCTGTAAATGCAAAACTGAGATGCTCCCGAACCATGACTGTCCTGTGGATTTTAAAATGCTAGCAGTAACTCAATTTTAGCTCAGCGGCTCGATACCAGCCAAATCCAATATTTGCGGAATCAAATCTTCTCGCTTGACGGCCATCATGTGCACTCCTTGACACAATTGCCGCGCTAGTTTGACTTGTTCGGCTGCAATTCTTATGCCTTCCTGCAAGGGTTGTGGGGAGTTTGCCAAACGGTCGATCGTCTCTTGCGGTATGTGAACTCCCGGTACGTATTTTTTTATAAATTCAGCATTTTTAGCTGATTTAAACAAAAAGATTCCTGCTAAAATTGGTTTGTTGCAGCCAGCAGCAATTTGCTGCATAAACTTATCTAAAACGTCAAAATCTGTAATTAATTGGCTCTGAAAAAACTGGGCTCCAGCTTCGACTTTTTTCTCAAATCGGCTTTGTAAACCCGACCAACTGGGGCATTGCGGATCGACAGCGGCACCGACAAATAAATCGGTAACTCCGTCTGTTAAAGCTTTGTCATTCCAGTCAAGGCCGCCGTTCATTTTTTGAATGACTTGTAGCAGCCGCACTGATTCTAAATCGAATACACTTTTGGCCTTTGGATGGTCGCCTGCTTTGACTGGATCGCCGGTGAGTGCCAAGATATTATGGATGCCTAAGGCGTGCGCTCCCATGAGATCGGCTTGCAGGCCTATTTGATTGCGATCGCGACAAGCAACTTGACAAATCGGCTCAATTCCCCGCTGCAATAGAATTGCGGAAACGGCTAGGGGACACATTCGCAGAACTGCGCGGCTTCCGTCTGTGATGTTAATGGCGTGCACTCTGTTTTTCAGAAGTTCAGCCATTGCCAAGGTGTGCGCCATATCGCCACCTTTGGGCGGGGCAACTTCGGCGGTAATTATGAATTCTCCGGGAGTTGTACAGGCTGTGCGAAAACGGTTCATAGTTAGTTGACAGTTGACAGTTGACAGTTGACAGTTGGCAGTTGACAGTTGTTAGTTGTTATTTGTTAGTTGTTATTTGTTATTTGTTATTTGTTATTTGTTGTTTTTGAAGTTTTGCAATAACCAATAACCAGTAACCAATAACTAATAACCAATAACCAATAACCAATAACTAATAACTACTGACTAATTAGGTAGAGAATAACCAAAAGCAGTTTTAACCTTATTCAAAGTTTGGTTGGCAATAGTTTCTGCTTGTTCTCTTCCTTGACGGAGTACAGATTCTAAATATCCCGGTTCGTCCATTATTTCTTTGTATTTATCCTGAATAGGTTTGAGGGCATTAATTGTCGTCTCTGTCAACAATGGTTTGAAATCTCCCCAACCCATATTTTCACATTCCGCTGCTACTTCTTCCTTCGATTTGCCGGAAAGCAGGAGATAAAGTGTTAGCAAATTTCTCGCTTCCGGGCGATCGGGATCGTCGAAAGTTAAGCCCCGCACGGCATCGGTTTTGCAGCGCTTGATTTTTTTGCTAATTGTATCTGGCGAATCCAACAAATTAATTCTACTTTGTTCTGAAGGGTCAGATTTTGACATTTTACGCGTACCATCTGTCAAACTCATTACCCTCGCGCCCTCAGTCCGAATTAACGGTTCGGGCAGTTTCAAAATGGGTTTTTCTGGTGTACCGAATTGGTGGTTTAATCTGATGACAATATCGCGGGTGAGTTCCAAATGCTGTTTTTGGTCTTCTCCCACAGGCACTTTGTCGGCATCGTAAAGCAAGATATCTGCTGCCATCAATACGGGATAATTCAACAAGCCGGCGTTAACATTTTCTCCTTGTTTAACTGCTTTTTCTTTAAACTGAATCATATCTTCGAGCCAGTTAATCGGCGTAATGCAGTTGAGCAGCCATGCTAGTTCTGCGTGAGCCGAGACGTGGGATTGGATGAAAATAGTACAATATTCTAAATCGATGCCGCAAGCTAAATAGAGAGCGGCGAGTGTGTAACTGTCGGAGGCTAGGGTTGCTGGATTGTGCGGTGCCGTAATTGCGTGCAAATCGACTACGCACAAGTAATTTTCGTACTGGCTTTGACCTTCTACCCAGTTGCGAATGGCACCGAGATAGTTACCGAGGTGAAGATTGCCTGTTGGCTGAACTCCTGAAAGAACGCGCTGTTTGCCCATGAGGAAAGAATAGAATTGAAGTCACATTCTCTATATTGACACGTTATTTGGATCTCAGATGCTTTTTGTTCAAATTCACTCGGCGGTTGAAACCGCGTCTACAAAAACAAAGTCCGCGCAACGCGAGACTGAAGAATTAACGGGGTATTTAAGGTGGATTGTTTTTATAAATAGGTTTAAATTCCTGTCTTAAAAAGTTCGCTGTCTACTATCAACTGTCAGGGCGGGCACGGGGGCACCGCCCCTACCAACTATCAACTGTTTTTCGGTTTAGTGAGGCACCAAGTGATGCTGGCGGCGACAAGGGCGATCGCGCAACTCAACAAAAACGAGAATGCAAAGGGATGCAGGTGCATGACAACTGGGATGTGATGGTTTTGGACTGTCTTAAAGAGTTCGTCTGTGCCGCTGGATGCTGCGATGCCTCCGGCTGCTAAACCGACGCCGATCGCCTGTACTGTGCTTTGTAGGCGATCGTCCCGATATTTCTCTTTGTCCTCGCTGTTGCGGAGTGCGAGTTGGTTGGTGCGATCGCTCCTGGCTTGTTCTATTTCTACTATGCCGCGAATTGAGGCGATCGCCTGGTCGATTAAGTTTGTCCCGTGGCGGAAATATCCTAAGTCGCCTGCTATTTGCGATCGCATATAAGGAGCCGTTTTTCTACTGAAGTTATTTAATATTGATAGTTCTTCCTTATCGGTTCCTAGTATATCACATATTTTCTGCAAAATGTCAGTGTAATTGTTAAGATTTAGGGCAATTGTATTGTCATAATCTTCGAGTTTCCGCAGCAGGCGAGTATAAGTTACAGCTTTGCTGAAGAGTTGCTTTAGCTGTTCCTGAAATTCTTGCAATTGGGCGGCAGTTAAGAGGGTTCCTCTGGAAAATTGAGCCTGCAATATCTCCACATTTTTCTCAATAATGCCGTATTCGCGATCGAGTTCGTCGTAAATCAGGCGGCTGTCTTGAAAAACTTTGATGATTTTGTTGCGGTAAAATAGTAGGTCAAATATTTCTTCCTGGCAAGTGTTAAAATTTTCGTCGGTTTGTTTGTCAACAAGCAGCCAGACAAGCAAATGGCGGTAATTCGCAATATCGACAATTGAACCGTATTCAAAAATCGGACTACCGAACAATTTCCCGGAACGGTAGAATGGAGGTAGTGAATTGCCTTGAAATAAAGCATTGCGGCAATTATCAGCAAGGGGTTTGAGGGCATCTAAATTATCTGAGGAGTGTTCAGGAAGCCATGCAGTGATTAGGAGAGTTTGACCTAAAAAGTTGTCATCGCCATCGATAAGTAAGGCTTGATTTAGGTTAAATTTCTGGATTAGATCGACATCTACATTATCAGCCGTGCCATCTTCCGGGCAACCGATATTTAAGCAAAAAGCATAGCTATCTTTTTGAATTTGTAGCGGTTGCACAAAACCTTCTATGGGTGGATAGCTGTTGAATCCTAGCGAGACATTGGGAAGTAAATCGTTGCGGTTGCTGTGGGAATTTTGGGGAAAAACTAGATTGGGTGTTACCCTTTCATCGGTGAAGTTGGCGAGGATATTGTCGCAGTGTTTCCAGAGAGGATTATTGCTGCCCTTACTGTTTCTTTGCAGTTGGAAAGCGTATAAATAAACATTGGGGGCAGAAATTATATCACTCATGTTATTGGCGCGGTGGCTAGGATTTGGGAAGGCGTTTTTTGAGATTTTCCGGTAATTCTGGGTAGCGGTTTGATAGTCTTTCGTTTACTCCTTCTGTCTTGGTGGCTTCTGGTTTTAGTTTTCTAGCCGTTAAATTGATTTCATCTGTTATTTTAGGATAGTCTGCACACCAATTACCAATGGCATCGGCTACTTCCTTGTTGGATGAATCCGCCATCTGGGATATCGTGTTGCTGAGATTTGCTAAAGCGTCAACCGCCCCGCCTTGTTCAAATATTTCGGGTTTGGTTTCAAAGACTTTTAGGAAGCCTGCAATAAATTGTTCATCTGTCATTGCTAATTTCTCCTTTCATTATACTAAGGTCAAAGAAACCGGGTTTCTATGATAAATCTCAACGGGAACAAAAAATCTCGGAAGAAACCCGGTTTCTGATACCCACACTTATTGCCGAAAAGAAACCGGGTTTCTATGATAAATCTCAACGGGAACAAAAAATCTCGGAAGAAACCCGGTTTCTGATACCCACCCTTATTGTCCAACTGCACAGAAAGCGGCCCAGTATACGGGAGACTCATAAGGTTGATAATCCTGTTTGTAACCGCGTCTGTATTTGCCTTGAATTTTCTGTTTATGTTCGTGACTCAGCAACTGCGACACTTCCACCCATTCTAGCAAACTTTTAACAGTCAAACTCCGCAGCCACAACTGAGACTCCCGCAAAGCAATCGACACAGCGGGCCGACTTTCTGAACGAAATAACTCATAAAATTTTATCATTAAAATCGCCGTAGATACGTCATTGACAGCCCATAATGTGCTAATCACATTCGTGGTTCCGGCGTACAAAAAACCGCTAGTCAATCCGATATACTCATCTGTGCTATTCCTGGCATCGGTTAACCCAGTTTCGCAGGCAGAAAGGGCTACTAAACGACACTTACTTAACTGCAAATCAAAGATTTCTGTCAGTGTCAGGCATTCTGTGATGTCGAAGGTTTCGCCTCGGCGGGAACGAATATAACGGTTTTCATCGGAGGGAACCCCCCCCAGCCCCCCCTTGCTAAGGGGGGGAGTTTCATTACCTCCAGTTTCCTCACTTACCAAGGATAAATCTTCTCCTGTCTCCCCCCTTAGCAAGGGGGGATTAAGGGGGGTTACTTTTGCACCGGCTAGGATTAAAGATGATTTTTCGGGATTGAGAAAGTCGAAGAAGCCGTGACAGGAAAAGTGGGCGATATCGGCATTTTGCAAGCTGGCAATTTGTTGTTGCAATCCTGCTTTGCTGGCGTTTTGCCGACTCAATACTTCGGCGGGATTGAAGGATTTGGCAATGGCTTCGACTTCGATGTCGGTGAAGTCTAAGTCTTCTGTGGGGTTTTGGATGGCAAAAAATTTGCTGGGTGATGTGTCTTCGGCTGTCAGATTTACCCGCTGAGATAATTGCAAAAGTTGGCAACTGGGTGTGTATCTCACGCCACCGGGGAAAAGTTCGAGAAGACATCCAGTTTCTACGGTTTTGTCGGGTTTTTGTCGGCTGCTGGTGAGGGCGTGTAGGGGGAATAGGTGCAAGTATCGGAAGGGAACTAAGATTAATTTTTGGCAGTTTTCGGGGAGGCGAGAAATTATTTCGTCGATGTGCAGAATCTCGGCTAATTTTTCCAGGCGGCTGTCTAGTTGGTTTTTCCAGTTGTCGTATTTTTCCTCGTCTTCGATGTCGTTGAGATATTCCTGTTGTAACTCTTCTAATGCTTGCAAGTCTTGATAGGAAGATTGCCAGATATCCGGTTGAGGAGAGTCGCGGGTGATAATGAAAACTTTAAAGCTGTTATAGGTAATGTACCATTCTAAAATTGCTTCGTTTTCAGCTAACAGGCTGCGAATTTCTGCAAAACTAATCCGCTGTACTTGGCTGGGGAGGCTGCGGGCTTTGTGAAACAATTCTACGAGGTTTCTGGTTTTGCTGCGTTCGACGTATTCTAGGGCGGCAGTGGAGTTTTCCATTTGTAGGCAAACTTCTACCATGCGCTGATAAAGTATATTCCATTCTTCAGCCAATTTTTGTCTATCTGCTTCGCCACCGATAATGATTTCCCTCCGCATTGATTCGACTGTCTCGATGGCCGAGTTAAAGGTATTGTAAGCTTCTGGGAGTTGGGAATTATTCTGGTAGGCAACTCCGAGATTATATAAGGTTTCAGCATGATCGATCGGAAATGCGTCGGGGGTGTAAACTTCCAAGGATGCCAGTAAAGCAGCGATCGCCAATTCCAGATTCTCGGCTTTTTCCCCTCTGATTCTGTAGAGGTAA
>NZ_JAEQCX010000072.1:4083-58811 GCF_020738035.1 Microcoleus sp. PH2017_28_MFU_U_A | reverse complement strand
CATCAAACATCAAGCTGACAAAAATGGTTCGATTGTTGTTGATGTGTCAGAAGCCTATACGTCTAAGACTTGTGGAAATTGTGGTCATATTCATCGAAAACTTGGCGGCTCTAAAGTGTTCAAATGTCCGAATTGCCAAACGGTAATTGGGAGAGATTTGAACGGCGCACGTAATATCTTGTTACGTGCTTTGTCGGATTCGACCTGTTCTGTCAGCCATGACGGAATTGCGATCGTTACATCTCCAGCATTGCACAGCTATGTAGAGAAATGTTCAGCGTAAAAGAATCAGCCGCAGTTTCAAGAACTGTCAACTGGAATTGGTGCAAGGCCCTCATGGAAAGAATATTAGTAGTTGACGACGAAGCAGACTGTCAAACAGTCTTGGCAATGTATCTCGAAAGCCAAGGATACCGGGTTGAATGCGCTAATTCAGGAGTTGAGGCGCTCTCAATTTTTGAAAATGCCCCCCCAGATTTGGTGATTTCAGATGTGATGATGCCGGAAATGGACGGGTTTGAGTTTTGCCGGCGCTTGCGTACTACACGTTTGGGACAGTTGGTGCCGTTTATATTTTTGTCTGGTCAAGGCGAAATTGAGGCAAAAGTTGAAGGTCATGCGATCGGCGCTGACGATTATCTGGTAAAACCTTTTCAGTCTGAAGAAATCTTGGCTAAGGTGAAAGCTCAGTTAGAGCGCTCCCACCGCATTCACGCCGAGATTGTCCGACTGCTGCAAACTTCTACCGCCCTGGCGGTGGAGCCCAAAGTTGTCGCAGTATTGCCACCACTAGCACCTTTGCCTCTAACACCAGCCGAGGAAAGAGTTTTTTGGGAGGTGATCCAGGGTTATACTAACAAACAAATTAGCGATCGACTGTTTATTAGCCCCCGCACCGTCCAAGCTCATTTAGGCAGCATATTCAGCAAACTACAGTTAGAAAATCGCGCCCAGCTTGTGAGATTTGCCCTAGAAAGGGGATACAAACCACCTCAAACTTAGCTCCGGTCTCAACTTACGGTGTACCAGCCCTTAATTACCCGCAATAAAAACGGTTTGTAGTGAGGACTTTAGTCCTCATAATCTGAGGACTAAAGTCCTCACTACAAACCCATCTGATTGTCGTCGTTCGAGAGAACCTGATATTATTCCAAATTCAAAACACAATAAGGAAAACTCGTCGTCACGCAAACCATCGGCCCCAAATTTGTACCCCGCAAATTTGCACGTTCCAAATCAGCCTGCCGCACGTCCCTCGCCGCATCGATATTTGTCCCGGTCAATTGAGCTCTAGGAAGCCTGGTATTTGACAGAATAGCATTCTGCAAATTAGTATCGCGCACGTCAGCAAAAGACAAATCAGCCCCGCTTAAATTCGCGCGATTCAAATTCACTCTAAACAGCAGCGAACGTCGCAAATCTGCATTCGACAAATTAGCTTGCAGCAAATAAGCTTCGCCCAAATTAGTATTAAAAAGCTTAGCACCGCGCAAATCAGCTCTCGTCAGATTGGCCCGCCCCAAAAAAGCATTAGACAAATCCGCATTTCGCAGATTAGCGCTGTCCAAGTCGGCACCATACATTTCAGCATTAACCAAGTTAGTATTTGCCAAATTAGCACCACTTAAATCTGCTTCTAGCAAATTAGCTTCGTAGAGATTAGCTCCGCTTAAATCAGCTCCTCTTAAATTAGCTCTGTACAAACTCGCCTTAAACAAATCAGCATTTCTCAAATCGCAGCCCTCGCACTCCTTACTTTCGAGCAATTGCCGGACATGATCTGGATTTTGAGCTTTGACGGGAGCTGCCAGCAAAAACGGGGCTAAAACTGCTACAGTTGCCGTTACACTTGCCAAGATTTTAAGTTTCACAAACAAACCTCACTGCCACTTCAGACCAATTATACTCGCAAAAATTGCGATCGCTAGTCTTGTACTCGTAAACGTAATATTATTTACCCTCAATAACTCCCATATAAAAGGTTTGTAGTGAGGACTTTAGTCCTGCTATGGATGCGGACTAAAGTCCTCACTACGAACCAATTTTATTAGGCTGGTTCTAGTGGAGACCATATAAGCCGCCCGAAGCCAGAATTTTCAACTGGTAAACGTAATATTATTTACCCTCAATAACTCCCATATAAAAGGTTTGTAGTGAGGACTTTAGTCCTTCTATGGATGCGGACTAAAGTCCTCACTACGAACCAATTTTATTAGGCTGGTTCTAGTGGAGACCATATAAGCCGCCCGAAGCCAGAATTTTCAACATAATAGCAAACTAAAAAATTCAGTTTTTTTTAATTGACAATCGTCTTGAATTCTGCCTTCGGTCTTCTACCTTCTATCGGAAGATTTAAGCTTCATCTAAAGCCGCAACACCAGGCAATTCCTTACCTTCTAGCAGTTCCAAACTAGCGCCGCCACCAGTAGAAATGTGGCTCATTTCTGGCCCCAGATTCAACTGTTCCACAGCCGCCACCGAGTCACCGCCACCGATAATCGTGGTAGTACCAGTCTTAGTAATTCCAGCTAAAGAATGAGCAATTCCTTCAGTTCCCGCAGCAAACTTCTCCATCTCAAACACGCCCATCGGCCCGTTCCAGATTACCGTTTTGCAATCAGCCAAAGCATCTTGGAAAGTTTTCACAGAATCCGGGCCGATGTCCAAACCCATCCAACCGTCGGGAATGCTCTCAACGGAGACAGTTTGAGTGTTGGCGTCAGCAGCAAACTTGTCAGCAACTACCACATCAGTAGGTAACAGGAAAGTAACTCCCCGTTCCTTTGCCTTCGCTTCCAAAGACTTAGCCAGTTCGAGCTTGTCATCTTCCACCAAAGACTTGCCAACGTTCAAACCGCGAGCTTTGTAGAACGTGAACACCATGCCGCCACCCAGCAGCAATTTGTCGCACTTTTCGAGCAGTTTTTCGATGACTCCAATCTTGCTGGAAACCTTAGAACCACCGATGATAGCAGCTAAGGGACGTTGCGGATTGTCGATCGCACTACCGAGATATTGCAACTCCTTCTCCATCAAAAACCCAGCCACCGAAGGACTCAGATACTTAGTCACACCCTCAGTCGAAGCGTGAGCCCGGTGAGCCGTACCAAAAGCATCATTGACATACAAATCAGCAACAGAAGCTAACTTCTTGGCAAATTCTGGGTCATTTGCTTCCTCTTCAGGGTAGAAGCGGACATTTTCCAGCAAAATCACATCGCCATCAGCCATCGCCGCCACAGTAGCAGCCACTTCATCACCAATACAGTCGTTAGTCTTTTTGACTTCCTTCCCCAACAATTCCGACAGCCGCTTAGCAACCGGAGTCAAGCGCAACTTCTCCGTCACACCCTTGGGACGCCCGAAGTGACTGCACAAAATGACCTTAGCGCCCTTCGACGCTAAATCCTGAATAGTCGGCAGAGCAGCCCGGATGCGAGTATCATCGGTGATATTGCCGTTGTCGAGCGGCACGTTAAAGTCCGCGCGCACCAATACCCGTTTGCCCGATAAGTCCGATGCCGATAAATTTGCTACAGTTTTTTTTGTCACAGGATTAACCTCCTAATATTTGTGTTTTTGTCTAATTCCGTTGAAATGGCGGCACTCGTCACTTGCACTTGGGGCCTCGGGCGCATTCAACCGCGCCCGTACAAAAAACGGAAGATGAAACAAACGGCACTGATTTGGCTCAACGTAAACATTTTATCGGAGTCCGTGTCCGGGAAATGCGAACTATGTTCAAGACTGTCTTATTTCCTGTAGATCAAAGCCGAGAAGCCCGCGAAGCGGCGGAAAAGGTTGTCAATATTGTGAAAACCTACGCTTCTCGTTTAGTTATTCTGTCGGTAGTCGAACCCCCAGCCGAGGAGGGTGAGGCACCGCGAGAGGTGATGAGTTCCCCCGAAGCAGTCGCCAAACTGCTGTCTGAAGCCCAGTCGATGTTTTCCCAGCAGGGAATTGAAGCTGAAATCATCGAACGAGAAGGCAAACCTGCTTTCACGATTTGTGATGTGGCTGACGAAGTTGGGGCTGATTTGATTGTGATGGGCTGTCGTGGGATGGGTTTAACTGATGATGGTGCGTCTGACAGCGTTACCAGTCGGGTGATCAATCTGTCTCCTTGTGCAGTTTTGATTGTGCCTTAGTCAGTTGACAGTTGACAGTTGACAGTTGACAGTTGGCAGTTGACAGTTGGCAGTTGACAGTTGACAGTTGGCAGTTGACTCCGAAAGCAGTTGACAGTTGGGGCGGTGCCCCGCCTTGCTCGCCCTCTTAGTTGACTCCGAAAGCAGTTGACAACTAACAACTGACAACGAACAACGAGAGCATCTCAGTTTTGATTTTGTAGTGCGAGCTTAAGAGCTCGCTTGCTGTTAAAACCAAGCGAGCTCTTAAGCTCGCACTACAACAAAAAAATGCTTTTTGCAAAAATTGAGATGCTCCCCGAACAACTGACAACGAACAACGAACAACTGATAACTGACCACTAACAACTAACAACTAACTAATAACTAATAACTAATGAAAATTCACTGGTATCCCGGTCACATTGCCAAAGCTGAACGGGCATTAAAAGAACAGCTAAAGCGGGTAGATGTGGTGCTCGAAGTCCGAGATGCCCGCATTCCACTAGCGACTTACCACCCCCAAATGCCTACCTGGGTGGGCGGTAAGGCGCGAGTGTTGGTCATCAACCGCATGGACATGATTACGCCTAGAACCCTCGATGCGTGGGAAACCTGGTTTGAATCTCAGGGCGAAACTGCTTATTTTACTAACGCCGAGCACGGTCAAGGAGTACACGATGTTTCCGATGCTGTCCAGGAGGCTGGGGTGCAGCTAAATAAACGCAGATTCGATCGAGGAATGCTACCCCGTCCAGTCCGCGCCGTGGTGATGGGCTTTCCCAATGTCGGCAAATCTGCTTTAATTAATCGCCTTTTAGGGCGCAGAGTAGTAGACAGTGCCCGCAGAGCTGGAGTAACTAAATCGCTCCGATGGATTCGCATTTCTGACGAAATTGAGTTACTAGACGCCCCCGGAGTAATCCCCACCCGGATTAACAATCAAGAAAATGCCATAAAATTAGCTATTTGCGAAGATATTGGCGAAGCAGCTTACGACAATCAGGTAGTAGCAGCAGCTATGGTTGATTTGCTCCTCGGGCTGGAGGCGGCTGATGACACATTGATATCAGTATCTGGTTTCAAATCTCGGTATAAATTAGATATAGGATCTAGCAATGGTGAAGATTATTTGCACGAAGTAGCAAAAGACAGGTATAAAGGAGATGTCGAACGAACGGCGCGGCAGATGTTAAACGATTTTAGAACTGGTGTGTTGGGTCAGCTTACTTTGGAGTTGCCGCCAGCTTTATAAGACTTGTAGGAGATTTGATCTGATGAATTCAAGTCTTATCAAAGCCTTGAAAATTCAACAGCGGTGCTGTCTATGAATGAACTGAATCTGGAACTTCAAATTAATGGAATCATCGAAAAAACCGTGCCTGTCGAAGGCGAGCAATTTATTATCGGTAGGTTGCTAGAATGCGATTTGCAACTGCCTTTTTCTGACATTTCCCGGCACCACACCCGCTTGTTTAAAATAGCTTCAGGGGAGTGGCTAGTTGAGGATATGGGCAGTACCAACGGGACGCTACTAAACAACAGTCCCCTCAACCAACCTCACTTAGTCAATCAGGGCGATGTGATTTATCTGGGACACCGGATTAATTTGATTGTCGTTTTGCCCGATCGCTCTGACCCCCAACTTCCTGAAATCGGCACCATGCCCGAAGGAGTGACTATCCTCGGCAAAGCTAAAGAACTGCAAAAACAGTGGATAGAACCAGACACAAAACTTGAAAAAAATTACGAACAAGCTATCTCGCGTTTAAAATACTTAGTCGATATTGCGAAGTATTTAAACACCGCTGAATCCATCGAAGCAATTTTCGATCAAGTCCAGCAAATCGTGTTCCGCGATATCAAAAATATCGAACGTTTGGCACTATTAATAGACTTTCAAAATAACGGCGAACTCGAAGTAGTTAAGACTGCCGCCAGACCCACTGCCAAAAATAAATATATCCCTGCTGACGGCAGTTGGATCGGCCGGACTATTTGCCGCAAAGTATTAGACGAACAAGTTGCTCTCAAAACTGCCGACGCTCAGTTTGACGAACAGTTTGACGACAATATAAGCATGATCGATAAAGGAATTCGCACGGCGATAGCTGTTCCTCTCTGGGATGAAAATACAGTTTTTGGAGTGCTTTACGGCGACGCTCAACTGACTTCTAGAGAGTGGTATCTGGGCGGAGATGAAGACTTGAGCTTTTTTTCAGCTTTAGGAAATATCGCTGCTTCTAGCGTGCAGCGGTGGCTGCTGACACAAAAACTCCGCACCCAAGAAACTATGCGGCAAAGATTGGAACGCTATCACTCTCCGGCTGTGGTGCAGCATTTAATGAATACGGGGACTTTAATTGACCACCGCCTGCCGCCTGTGGAACGCGAAATCAGCATTTTGTTTGCAGATATTGTGGGCTTTACTGCGATGTCTGAACGCTTGAGGCCCCCTGAAATTGCCCGGTTGCTGAACAATTTCTTTGAGGAAATGCTGCAAGAAGTTTTTGGGGAAGGAGGAACTTTAGATAAGTTTATTGGAGATTGTATTATGGCATTTTTTGGAGCGCCGGAACCTCAACCGGATCATGCCGATCGCGCGGTGGCTGCTGCTTTGGGAATGCTCAACCGTCTTGACGAACTCAATGCAAATAAGAGTTTGGGCGAACCGCTGCAATTGCGGATTTCTATTAACAGCGGCAAGGCAATAATTGGTGATGTCGGCAGTTCTAAAAGAGTTGATTATACTGTGTTGGGTTCGACTATTAATCTGGCTGCTCGGATGGAGGGAATTTGTCAGCCTGGGGAATGCGTGGTGAGCGAAGCTACTTACACGTTGCTGCGATCGCCCCAAAGTTTTGAGCCGATGGGAGATTTCCGCTTTAAAGGAATTGACAGACCGATCGTGGTTTATAGTACCAACAGAAATTTAAGGTAATTGGTAATTGGTAATTGGTAATTGGTAATTGGTAATTGGTAATTGGTAATTGGTAATTGGTAATTGGTAATTGGTGATTGGTGATTGGTGATTGGTGATTGGTGATTGGTAATGGGGACGTTTAAGTCAAAAGGATTGAGTTATTAGTGAGGGATGCAAGTCCTCCTAATTTTTTTAAATTAATCAGAAATGGTATTAACTACGGATTTGCTAACGCTGAGGATTTGAACTTCATCTCCTATGTGTACTATTTTTCCGGCTGATTGAAGTGGCACTCGCGTGTTAACGAGCAGCCGACTAAAGTGATTGAAATGCCCTTTTTTTTGCAATTCAGGCATGATTTCATTTTGCTTGGCTGTTAGCATAGTTTTCAAGTTTGGATAAGCTTCTTGAGCAGCAGAATTTCGGTTGGATTGCAGACAGGGCTGACCGGGATTAATACCTTCAAATATTACTGGCCCTATTTTAAACCTGACAACTTCATCGGCTGCTCCGAAAAGTCGATCTTCCCAAAAAGCCGGGACATCTCCTATTTCAATATTAGCTCGCAAGCGATGGCGCATTTCGTTAACGCAAACTCTGGGAAACCAAGATGCTACTTCGGCTATTGTTGCGGTACTGATAATGCTTGGCCCGGGTGCTGCGGTATCATCGGGAAAGCCTGCGAGCAAGTTTTCAATTAATTTGACCGGGAAACCGAAGTAGTTGCTCAACCAAGATTCTATTGCGGGGCGTTCTCTATCTACATGAAAAAATATTTCTTGTTCGGTGTCTTGAATTTTCAGACCGGCGATTCTCTTTTTTATGTCAAATGATAGGCGCAGAAAATGGACTCCGCTGTTGCGCTTAGCGTTAACAAATGCTCCGGAAAGATCGCAGATGGCAAAAGAGCGATCGCCTGCTAGAGCTCCGCTGGCAAGAATATTAGCTTGACTGACAGCTATGCCGTCAAGGGACTTGACCGGATAGATATGAATGCTGGCGACGTAAGACATTGTGATTCATTGATAAATAATTGTTGTTTTAGATACACTATAGCATCCTCCGCAGGCAGAATGATGACCGCAGTTAATTCCATGAAATTACAAGGGGCGATTTTTTATTAGTTTATATTTGGCAGCTACTTGTAAAGAAAAAGTAAAGAATTTTTGCTGGGCTGATGGCAAATATTATACTAATAAATATAAAACAATTAACCGAGTTGCAAGCAATGACCGACTCAAAAAAAATAGGCAAGATGTCGAGGCGGAGTGCGATCTGGATGTCAAGTGCAGGGGCGCTGGTGGCAACCATGGCCCCAGGGCTGTTCAAAACTGAACCGGCCTATGCAGAAGGAGTAGTCTCAAACATCACTCCTGAGGCCGCACTCAAGAAATTGATGAACGGGAATCAGCGGTATATTCACCAAAAACGGACATTTCCCGACCAAAGCCGATCGCGAATTACCGAAGTAGCAAAGGGTCAACATCCGTTTGCAACCATCCTTGCTTGTTCTGATTCGCGGGTAACACCCGAAATTATTTTCGACCAAGGATTGGGGGATTTATTTGATATCCGAGTAGCTGGAAATTTTCTCGACGACGGGGTTCTCGGAAATATGGAATATGCCGCATTAGAATTAGGCGTTCCGCTATTAGTAATTCTGGGTCACGAACGCTGCGGTGCTGTGAAAGCGGCTTTGGATGGTAAAGCTGTGCCGGGTCACATTAGCACTTTGGTGGCGGCGATTAAACCAGCCGTTGATGCTACAAAAAATCAATTGGGCGATGCTTGGGATAACGCAGTCAGAGCTAATGTAAAAATGAATGTAAAAAAGTTAAAATCTGCGTCGCCTATTTTGGCTGAAGCAGTGAAAGCGGGAAAGCTTAAAGTTGTTGGGGCGCGCTACGATTTGGACAGCGGCAAAGTAGAGATAATTGCTTGATTTTGTTGGTATTTTTCGCAATTTGTAGGGTTAATGCCAAGAGTGCTTACCCCTCTGGGATCGATGGGAAACTACCGACGATTGCCCCTACAAATGACCTACTTAACGAGAAAGTAGATATGCAGGTTTAGATTAAACCCATTTCTTGCAGTCCGCGGCGCAGGCGTTCTGCTTCAAAGGGGCGGCGCTGTTCGTGAAGGGCGATCGCTCTTTTGAATTCTGCTAAACTTTCGGGCATTTTGCCAATTTTCAGCAGCGCTACTGCCAAGTTTTGATGGGCTTCGGCGTGTTCGGGATCGATTTTAATGGCTTGTCGGTAATAGGCGATCGCATCTACCAAATTTCCGGTTGCTTTCAGTGTGAGTCCTAAATTGTAGTGACCTGGTGCAAAATTGGGATCTATTTTTAAAGCTGCTTTGTAAGCTTTTTCTGCTGCTGGCAAATCTCCTTCATCTTTGAGCAAATTGCCCAAATTATTGTAAGCACCTAATTTGAGCGCCGGGAAAACATCTGTATTAATTGCGAGTTGATAGTGTTCTTTGGCTTTGGCAAATTGCTGTTGCTGGCGGTAAGCAATGCCTAAATGATAGTTAAGTTCGTAAACAATAGATTCATCAATTGTCGCCGCAGTCAATCCCCTAGTTAATAAATTAATGCCCCGCGCGATTTGCCCGCTTTCTACGTACAGCGCGCCTAATTTGCTGCACGCATAAGCATCGTTTGGATAATAAGCTATATAGCGTTCCATTGCTGTTTGAGCTTTTTGGAATTTGCTTTTTGCTGCGATCGCATCTTTGTGATAACCAGAGTGCCAAATCGCCACATCGGGGAGAGAAGCTATTTTCCACTCTGGTTCGCGCTGCAAAATCTCAGCCACGCTGTCGTCTACCATGGCGTGGTAAGGGCGAGAAAAGCGGATGCCGGGGCGATTGCGAAACAAACGCGACACTAGGGAATAGGGTGATTGAGATGCACCGATTTCTTGGCGGATGAGATTGATTAGCAACAGTCGATCGCTCTTAATTGCCTGCTGGATCTGAGGTACAATCTCCGGTACCAGCACCTCATCGGCATCCAACACCAAAATCCAGTCGCCCTGGGCGTGCTTCAGAGACTCGTTGCGCGCCGCTGCGAAGTCGTCGCACCATTCAAAGTCATAAACCCTCGCCCCGGATTCTCGGGCTATTTCACGAGTGCGATCGCGCGAACCGGTATCTACTACAACTATTTCATCTACAACACCCTTCACGCTGTCCAAAGTCCGCGACAGTGTTGCTTCTTCATTTTTCACGATCGTGCACAGTGTCAGATTCATCGGGGGCCAACTTTCCTAATTTGACTGAATTATTGTAATTTTTTTTACCAGTAAAACACCAAAAGTCCCAGAAAAATTTCTCCTACTTCCCTTCGGCTTTGAGCATAAGTAGCTTTCTTCCTTAGAAAAATTGGGTTATACCAACCGCACCCAACGGTTAGAAGGTTCTGAAATAGCACTTTCCATGAGTAGTCGATTGCTTCTGTCCTAAATAAATAAAGCCTTCTATCCTAGATAATTAAAGGCTTCGTTCTTAGTTGTGCGTTCTGCGTTCTGCATTCTTAGTTGTCCGTTCTTCAATAACTCTTTTGACATATTAAAAAGCCTTAAATTAGGATGATTCATGAGAAATTATACCTCTTTCGGTTCATCCCTACGGTAGAGGAAAGGACGGGATATCAGTTGCTATTCTTAGAACATAAGACAAGGCAGACAAAAGTTAAGGACTCAGGAGAAAAAGAAATGGGAATTATTGCTTGGATCGTTTTAGGACTGATTGCCGGTGCGATCGCCAAAGCCATTTATCCGGGAACTCAAGGTGGCGGTTTTGTCGCAACAACAGTTTTAGGAATTATCGGCGCGCTGGTGGGAGGTTATTTAGGCCAAGTCTTTGTGGGGACTAGCGCGGGAGCATCCTTCGGAGCATTAACTGTACCCAGCATAGCTTTTGCAGTCATCGGCGCGATCGTGGTACTTTTCATCTGGGGATTGTTGACTCAGCGTGCTGCATAATAAATATTTCCAATTCCCAGTCGATCGACTTAAAGGGTATTCATAAACCCGGTTTCTTGAGGAAACCGGGTTTTTCAATATCGGAGTCGGCGGTTGAAACTCGGCGGTTGAAACTCGGCGGTTGAAACCGCTACTACACAGACAAAACCCGCCGACGCGGGTTGAAGAGTAAAGACAAACTCGGAAACCCGCCGACGCGGGTTGAAGAGTAAAGACAAACTCGGCGGTTGAAACTCGGCGGTTGAAACCGCTTCTACACAGACAAAACCCGCCGACGCGGGTTAAAGAGTAAAGTTAATTAATCCGCAAGTCGAAAGGTAAGCGAACGTAAATCCCTTGCGGGTCATTCATCGACTTGATAACAGCCAATTCATCCTGCATTTTCTTAACTTCTGCACTCAGCGGATCGAGTTTGGTGGCTGGTTTCAAAACGCGAACGCCGGATATTCTTTCCAAAATTTGCTCTTCCAAACTGCGGCGTTTTGGATATTCTTCTAACTGCCAATCGTCGCCTAGCTTAGCTTGCTTAGCTGCTTCTCTAACGGCATCTTCTAGGCCGCCAATTTCATCGACTAAGCCCAACTGTTTCGCAGCCGTACCAGACCAAACTCTGCCTTGAGCAATTTCTTGCACCTTGTTTTTTGGCAGTTTGCGGGAGTCGGCGACTTTGGTGATAAATAGATCGTAAATGCGATCGACTATTCTCTGAATATTCGCCAATTCTTGAGGATTTTTGGGGCGGGAAACCGTGTTAGTATCCGCAAAACGGGCGGTTTTTACCACGTCCCAAGTTATGCCGTTGTTAGCAGCCAACTTTTCGGCATTGAATAGCATCCCAAAAACGCCGATGGAACCAGTAATCGTACTGGCTTCGGCAAAGATTTTGCTAGAACCCATCGAAATCCAATAGCCGCCGGAAGCTGCTAAATTGCCCATCGATACGATAACTGGCTTTTTTTTGCCTGTCAGCGCGACTTCGCGCCCGATGACTTCCGCAGCCGTCGCGCTGCCTCCAGGGCTGTTGACGCGCAGAACTACTGCTTTTATGTCGTCATCTTCTCGGATTTTACGCATTTCTTCAGCGATGCGATCGCCCCCTACTTGAGTCGGGCCGCCTTCGCCGTCTACAATCTCACCTTCAGCGTAAAGGACAGCAATTTGGTTTTTCTTGTGAGCGCGAGTAGAGTTTTTACTCTCAGCAACTCTTGCGTAGTTTTTCAAACTTATTTGCTTGAAAGATTTATCTTCTGCATCGGTTCCTGTTAGTTTTTTCAGTTCTGTTGCAATTTCATCAAAGTAGACAACTTTATCAACTAACTTGCCTTTGAGAGCTTCGTTAGCCATCAAAGTTCCGCCATTATCTGCAACTGCTTGCAGTTGGGGAACGCTCAATTTGCGGCTCGGCCCGACAGTTTTTAAGTATTCGCCCCAAATATCTCCCAGCAATTTTTGAGTTTGCTGGCGATTTTCAGGGCTCATTTTTTTGAGCAAAAACGGTTCGACGGCTGACTTGTATTTACCGACGCGAGTGACTTGCACTCCGAGGCCGTATTTCTCGAAAGCACCGGTTAAGAACATTGCTTGACTGCTAAAACCGTTGATTTCAAGAGATCCGTAAGGATTCATCGCAATTGTGTTAGCAACTGAACCGAGGTAATAATCTCGCTCATTCCAGTCCATTTCGTAAGCAAAAATGGGTTTTTTGGCATCTCGGAAACGCTGTAATGCCGATCGAACTTCTTTGAGATTAGCAAACCCGCTGCTGCTGGAATCCGAACTGCCTTCGAGATACATCCCCACGATTTTCGGGTCTTTTTTCGCAGATTCGATCGCATCTAAAACAGTCCGCAGCGTCACAGCATCCCCGGATTCATCCGAAAGTGCTTCTTGAATCGCCGCGCTCGTGCTGCGGCTCGGTTTGCTATCGGTGATATTTAGAGAAAGGTCTAATACCAATACAGACTTATCTTTAACTTGCGGGCCTGAATCTTTAGACGACGATGCCGCCAGAGCAATTAGCAGTACCAGTCCTCCCAATCCGATGCCGCCCAGCAGCAACAATCCCAGGAAGGTTCCCAGCAAACTTGCACAAGTATATTTTAGGAAATCTTTCATTTAGATAATTAGTCAGTTGACAGTTGACAGTTGACAGTTGACAGTTGATAGTTGATAGTTGACAGTTGATGGTTAACAGTTACAGTTGGTAATTGGTAATTAGCAGTTGGTAATTAGCAGTTGTTATTTGTTATTTTTGAATCTCTCCCAATAATCAGTAACTACTGACTACTGACTACTGCCAACTGCCAACGGGAGCATCTCATTTTTGAAAAAAGCATTTTTTATATATAGTGCGAGCGTCCCCGCTCGCGAGTATTATACCGCTCGCGAGCGGAGACGCTCTATAAATGCAAAACTGAGATGCTCCCACTGCCAACTGCCAACTGCCAACTGCCAACTGCCAACTGCCAACTGTCTACTGCCAACTGCCAACTGACATACTTTTATCTTAACCTTTCCAAAACCCCAGAATGTTTTAACTCATCTAAGTTAGCGCAGCCCGTACAAAACATCACAGTAGCGATTTCTGCAATTAAAACCTCAGCTAGAACACCTGCTGCTGATTCCGATGCTGCGGCTGCTTCCAGAAACGGCCGCGCCAGCCCCGCCACATCCGCGCCGAGGGCGATCGCCTTGGCTGCATCCAAGCCGTTTTGCAAGCCCCCAGAGGCAATCAGGGGAACATCTGGCGCTACGGCGCGGGTGCTGACAACGCACTCGGCTGTCGGGATTCCCCAGTCGGCAAAGGTGGCGCCCAACCTCCGCTGCTTGCCGTCTTTGGCTCGCTCTCCTTCTATTTTGGCCCAAGAAGTGCCTCCGGCTCCGGCAATGTCGATCGCGCTTACCCCAGCCGATCGCAATTTCTGTGCCATTTTTCCAGAAATACCGTTGCCTACTTCTTTCGCAATCACCGGTACTGGTAATTTATCGCACAATTTAGCAATTTTTTCGAGCAGTCCTTTAAAATTAGTATCGCCTTCAGTTTGAACGCACTCTTGCAGCGGATTGAGGTGTAAAATTAGGGCATCTGCTTCCAGAATATCGATAATTTTTTGACACTCTTCCAAACCGTAATTGTAGTTTAATTGAACCGCTCCGATATTAGCAAATAGCAGAATATCGGGAGCGCGACGGCGCACGGCAAATGTAGGAGCAAGTTGAGGGTTTTCGACAGCGCATCGCTGGGAACCGACTCCCATTGCGAGTTTGTATTCCTGAGCGACATCGGCGAGGCGATAATTAATGGTCTGGGCTAGTTCTGTACCGCCTGTCATTGAGGAAATTAGCAGCGGAGCGCCTAGTTTTTTGCCGAGAAATGTGGATGTGAGATCGATTTGGGTGCGATCGATTTCTGGCAAACAGCAGTGAGCAAAACGGTAGTGTTCCAGTCCGCTGGTAGTTTCGCGAAATTGTACGTCTTCTTCGAGACAGATCCTGAGGTGGTCTGCTTTGCGGGTTTCGGTTTGCGAGGGCGAGGTTAATGGCAAGTTCACAGTGGCTGTTGGGGGAGAGAGTTTTGATTGGGAAATACAGTAATTTTATTTGATTTCTGAGATTTTTTTAGAGAGCATCCCGTTTTTTGTAGGGGCGAAGCATTCGCGCTGAAAATCTCTTATATAGTCGATAGGATACAGGCGCGAATGCTTCGCCCTTGCGGATATGTTTGCACAATTGGGATGCTCCCTTTTTTTATTTAACCGCAGAGAGCGCAGAGGGCGCAGAGGAGTAGAAAAGAGAGATGTTCGCAAATTCTGCTTTCTGTTGCTATATTATCCCGGAACGGTCATCGGCACGCCATTATCTGAAGGTTTCAATTTTAGTAAAAAAGGCACTGCTTTTTGCACCCATGTTTTGACTGGCGTGTAACTTGCCGCGTGTTCTCCGAAAGAAATTTCCAGCATATCGGTGTGAATTATGCCCGGATTCAAAGGAATCGCTGCCATGCCTCGCGGGAGTTCTTGGGCGAGCGATCGCGTCAATCCTTCGATCGCCCACTTAGAAGCGCAATAGGGCGCGACTTCCGGCGAAGTTGACCTTCCCCAACCCGAACTAAAGTTGACAATTATGCCACTTTTTCGAGCAATCATTGCCGGGACAAAGTGGCGAATCACATTAGCTGTACCTTTAATATTAACATCAATTACCTCAGAAAACTCTTCATTACTGATATTCCACAGAGGCGCGGAATAATTAGTTATAGCTGCATTGTTAATCAGCAAATCTGGCAGTTGCTGCTTTGCCAAAATTTCTGTAGCCCAAGCTTTGACTAGCTCGTCGCTAGCGACATCCAAACAAGTAAAATGATGGGGCGCGCGATATTTTTGTTTTAGTTTTTCCACTGCTTCCGAAGAGCGGGCGCATCCTAAAACTGTGTGTCCCAATTCAATAAACTTTTCGGTCATCGCGAGACCGAGACCGCGACTGACTCCGGTAATTACAATTAATTTTGTCATAGAATTGGTGCAATTTTTAGATTAAGTAATAGAATACATATTGACGGAGCATTTAACAAATCATCCCAGGGGGAAAGCATGAAAGTAAAAGCAGCAGTTGCTCGCAGTGCCGGCCAACCTTTGACCATTGAAACGGTCGATCTAGATGGGCCGCGAGATGGTGAGGTGCTGGTAGAAATTAAAGCGACGGGTGTTTGTCACACCGATGCTTATACTCTTTCCGGCGCCGATCCCGAGGGTTTGTTTCCGGCAATTCTCGGCCACGAGGGAGCCGGGATTGTCGCGGAAGTTGGGGCGGGAGTGACAAGTGTCAAAAAGGGCGATCGGGTAATTCCACTTTACACTCCCGAATGTCGCAACTGCGCGTATTGTTTGAGCGGCAAAACGAATCTCTGTCAAGCAATTCGCCTCACTCAAGGGCAAGGCGTAATGCCCGATGGCACGAGCAGATTTTCAATTAATGGCGAGAAAATTTTCCATTACATGGGAACTTCTACCTTTGCTAATTATACAGTATTGCCAGAAATTGCGGTAGCGAAAATTCGCGATGACGCTCCCTTTGACAAAGTTTGTTTGATTGGCTGCGGCGTTACAACTGGCATCGGCGCTGTCATCAATACTGCCAAAGTAGAACCAGGTTCTAATGTCATAGTTTTTGGTTTAGGCGGCGTGGGTTTGAATGTAATCCAAGCAGCGCGCCTGGTGGGAGCCAACATGATTGTCGGCGTAGATATGAATCCCGACAAACGAGCAATGGCGGAAAAATTCGGCATGACTCACTTTGTAAATCCCCGCGAAGTTGAGGGCGATTTAGTGCCTTATTTGGTAGATTTAACCAAAGGCGGAGCTGATTACACTTTTGAATGTATCGGCAACGTTAATGTGATGCGCCAAGCTTTGGAATGCTGTCACAAAGGTTGGGGTGTGAGCGTGATTGTCGGAGTAGCGGGAGCCGGGCAAGAAATTAGCACCCGCCCGTTTCAATTAGTAACTGGTAGGGTGTGGAAAGGCACGGCTTTTGGTGGCGCGAAGGGCAGAACCGATGTTCCGAAAATTGTTGATTGGTACATGGATGGTAAAATTGATATTGATAGTTTGATTACCCAGATTATGCCGATCGAGCAAATTAATGACGCCTTTGATTTGATGCACCAAGGAAAAGTAATACGCACAGTTTTAACATTTTGAACAAAAATATTTCTCTCTTCTCTCTTCCTCTGCGCCCTCTGCGCTCTCTGCGGTAAAAAAAATCTAATTCACAAATGAAATAAAATTAACATGATCTCAAAATCCCTAAAACTGGAAAAACAATATAAAAGTTTGGGTGGCAAACTCGGCTTTTATAGCCATCAATCATCCGCCTGCAACAGCGAGATGAAATTCACTGTCTACCAGCCACCACAAGCCGAATCACAACCCGTACCAATCCTCTATTACTTGTCAGGATTAACCTGCACGGAAGAGAATTTTATGGCAAAAGCGGGGGCGCAACAATGGGCAGCAAAATATGGGTTAATGCTGGTGGCGCCCGACACTAGCCCGCGCAATACTGGCATTCCTGGGGAAGCGGACAATTGGGATTTGGGAAGCGGCGCGGGTTTTTATGTGGATGCGACAGCCGCACCTTGGAATTCTCACTATCGAATGTACAGTTATGTGGTTGATGAGTTGCCGAATTTAATCGCGTCAAACTTTCCGGTGATACGTGAAAAACAGGGAATTTTCGGGCATTCGATGGGCGGACACGGGGCTTTAATTTGCGCGTTAAAAAATGGCGATCGCTATCTTTCTGTTTCGGCTTTTGCGCCTATTTGCGCCCCTGTCCGCAGCCCTTGGGGACAAAAAATATTTGGACACTACCTCGGTGGCGATCGGGAGAATTGGAAGGCTTGGGATGCTAGCGAATTAGTTTTGGAACAGCAATACAAGCGCCCGATTTTGATTGACTGCGGTACGGATGATTCGTATCTAGCTGACGGGCAATTGTTGCCGGATGCGTTTGCGGTTGCTTGTGCAAAAGTGGGACAGATGCTGACTTTAAGGATGCAGGAAGGTTACGATCACAGCTATTATTTTGTGGCGAGTTTTATGGAGGATCACATTCGCCATCATGCGGCTGCCTTGTGCGAGTAAAAAAGTGACTCGGCGGTTGAAACCGCGACTACACACACGAAGTCTGCCTCCGCAGACTAAGAGATCGAGGGGGTATTTAACCGGATTTGGTATTTAACCAAATCCGGTTAATTTACTTCATGGATCCTTGAGTATCGCGTTAATTCAGACTAATCGCAAATACCCACTCTTTGTACTTGCTATCGCGATTTTCGATAATCCCCGTCAGTTTGTCCAAAATCTTTTCGGTGATGGGTCTGTTTTTAGGCAATTGATAGTTTTCTACTCGGTTAATTGGCGTAATTTTGGCGGCGGTTCCGCACAGAAAAATCTCGTCTGCAATCAACAGTTCTGATTTGTCAACTGGTCTTTCTGTGACTTCAATCCCCAAGTCTCTGGCGATGGTGATTACGCTGTCTCTGGTGATTCCTTCGAGAATATCTTGCTCGAAACCGGGAGTAACTAATTTGCCGTTTCTGGCGACAAATATGTTCATCCCAGAGGCTTCGCTGACTTTTCCTTGGGTGTTCATCATAATCGCTTCGTCGAAGCCGGATTCTACTGCTTCTGTTTTAGCTAGGGCTGAGGTGATGTAGGCGCCGCTAATTTTTCCTCTTAAGGGTAAGCTGCGGTCTTCTTGACGGTACCAAGAGCTAATTCTACAGTTGACTCCTTCTTTGGGTAAGTAGTCGGAAAGTTCTAATCCGTAAACAAAGAAGTCTGTGTCTACGTTGTGCAGTCTGGGGGCTATTCCTAAACTTGATGTGTAGATAAATGGACGGATGTAAAATGATTTTGTTGGCTGATTTTTTTTAACAAAATCAGTGATTACTTGTTGGATTTTGTCCGGGGGAATATCGCAGTGGAGGAAGCTGGCACTTTGACTTAATCTTTGACAGTGGCGGTCTAATCTAAATAGTAAGATGCGATCGCCATTTTGGGGGTCGGGAATTCCTCGCAACCCGCCTAAAACTCCGGTTCCGTAGTGCAGGGCGTGGGTGGCTATGGAAATTTTGGCGTCGGTAAAGGGGAGAAATTGGTTTTGAAAGTAGGCTATGGGGAGAAAACTATCCATGATTCAAGCTGGCGATGAGTTTGGCAGTCCGCGAGGAATGGTGATTTTGGTTATATTACCATAAGTTATGCGATTTTAGATTTGGGATTTGGGATTTTAGATTGACAATGACTGATTAACTATGGTTATGAGATTGTCGGTTGTTTGATTGTTTTTTTTGAACTAAGATGATTCTTGTGTTGTTATAACGATTTATAAAATAATAAAAATTGCGGTCGGTTTGGTTGATAATTGTTTTGGTAAAGAGTGCGATTCTTTTCTGTAAGCTTCGCTAACGACTATTCACAAAAATCAAGGAAGGGGCAACTGTGGCACGTAAATGTTTCATCATTGAAATGGGGATGGGTATCGACCAGCACGGGCAGGAACCTACTGTGGCGGCGGCTAGGGCTGTACGAAATGCGATCGCCAATAATGCTCTGCTAGGCGTCTGGGAAGTGGCGGGTTTGACTGACCCCAATCAGATGATTGTTGAGGTAAAGGTGGCTGTTCCTTACCCGGAACAAGTGCGGCCGGATGATGTGTTGGCGGTGCTGCCTTTTGGTAGCAAAACTCTGATTGTGGAGCAAGGGGGCATGATTGTGCCAGGAAGGGCGATCGCCTCTCTGAATGATAAAAATGATGAAATGTTAATCGCTGTGGCGGCTGTGACTGTTTTTGTGGACAATCAGCAGTAACTAATAGTGTGTTGTTTGAATAAATCGGCGGGCGCGCAAGTGCGATCGCCCGTCGGTGAGAAAATTATTAATTTAGCCTAAGTTTAACAGCAGCAAAAATAGAGTCCGATCGCGTGCAAGTGCGATCGGACTCTAGCTAATTATTGCGGCTGAACGGGCTAGAAGCCCATCCCACAAAAATCTTTTTTCTTGTGGGATGGGCTTCTAGCCCGTCCCAAAATTTGGTTAAAAGGATTTTTGCAAGAGGTCTATTCTAGTTGCTGGGGCTATTGCGAGTGTTGCTAGGGCCGCCGGCATCGTTATTGTTGCTGGGGACAGTAGAGTCGAAAGGACGGCCGCCCGGATTGGTATTGTTGTTCGGATCGCTCACAGGAGCTTCCGAAGAACGATCGGGATTGTTATTGTTGCTGGGGCTATTTGTAGAGTCCGAAGGACTGCCCCCCAAATCGTTAGTGTAGTTCGGATTAGTCGAGTCAAAAGGACGGCCGCCGGGATTGGTATTGTTGTTGGCGTCGATCGCAATCAAGCCCGCAGAATTAGAATTGTTCGAGTCGTTAGTCTGGCGGTTCAATTCTGCGAATCCGGGCACGGCGAGCAAGGAACTAACGCCGGCAATTCCGGCAACAGTAACCAATTTTACGAACAAATTTTGGCGATTTGGTGAAGTCATGAATTTCTAAGCCTCTATGTTTTCAAGTTTTCAATAGTACGCGCGTGCGAATCTATCCCGAGCGTGAATCGCCCGAAACTACCGACGAACCGACGCTGCATCGTCTTTTTTGCGAAACAAGTTGAGCAAACCTAACGCGCCCAAGGCACCCAGCCAGCCCAGATTGTTGGGGCGATCGCGCCGATCGCTCAAAACTCCAGAATTAGTCTCAGTCGGCGCCGAAGTTGTACCGCTGGTACCGGTTGTACCTGTCGTACCGCTAGTACCCGTGCCTGCACCGCCTCCCGACTGGGCAGAAGCAGGCACTGCTAAGGAAACCGTTGCTAAACCTAAAGTACAAGCCCCTGCTAAAACAACTTTCAACAATTTAGAAGATTTCATGGTTATGCTTGCTTTTGCCTTGTAGAGTCCTGCGATCGCTTTTGATTGCAAAACCTTATGGTCAAATTGACAACGGAACGTACAACTCTTTTCATATTCGCTACGGGATAATGAAGGTAAGAGAGCAAATTTAGTCCCGTTCCCTTGATTGTTTTTCCAATTGAAACTTACCCCACAGCCTCAATAGTTTCTAAGCTATTACCTTTGGTCTACGGCGCGCTGGAAACAGTCGCTACCATCGGCCACATTCTAACTACAGGAGCGGTTTCCAGCGAAAACTCCAAACAACTGATTCTGTCCTTGATCGAAGTTGTAGATTTGTTTCTGTTAGCCACAGTATTTTACATTACTGCCCTCGGACTTTACGAGCTGTTCATTGACGAGCGCATAAAAGTACCCCACTGGCTGGAAATTCACAGCATCGAGGATCTCAAAACCAAGCTCACCAGCGTGATCGTCGTTGTATTGAGCGTATTGTTTCTCGCTGAGGTAGTTAGGTGGAAGGGCGATCCGAACATCCTTCCCTTGGGAGGGAGTATCGGTTTAGTAATCGCTTCGCTGACGTATTTTCTAAGTTCGCAGGTGAAAAAGCCGAAGTCAGATTTATAGCTGTGCGATCGGGTAAATTACCCAAATTCCGTGCCACCAGCAACGGCAAGCAAGTTCCTTTTTCTGAAACTAATAAATTTAAGATTACATCGGTCTTCGGACTGAGATAAATGCTGTCTTAAATTTGCTTTTAGAGAGAGGAAGGTAGTTGTTTATTCTATATAAAATAGCATTTATGTTAAAAAAAAGGAGACCATTATGCCAGAACAACAATTTGACACATTACCTTCAGAAGCACAAGAACTACCCCAAGGAGCGCAGAATATTTTTAAAGCGGCTTTTAAGAGCGCTAGCGAAGATGGAATGAGCCAAGATGCTGCTACTCGCGTTGCTTGGAACAGCGTAAAATCAGAGTATGTTCAAGGCGACGGTGGCACGTGGCATCACAAGGGCGACGATACTAACCAAACCCGCAAATCTGTACAGTCTGGTGGCAATTAGTCATCAGTCATCAGTCATGACTCAGAAGTGCGAGCGTCCCCGCTCGCGAACGTTATCAGTTCTATCGTGTCCGCTAAAATAACCTCGATCGGGTTTGAGCGTTGGGACTTGAGTCATCTCTCGTCTGATGAGGAATGAATTCCCAACGATCGAACCAATATGATTGAGGTTCGATCGTTTGGAATTAAGTCCGCATTTTCCGAGGAATTAAGTCCGCATTTTCCGAGTAATTCAAAAAGGTGAGGTATGACTGACAGGTTATATAACCACTGAAACCAAGAGGGCCCAAGCCCAACAACGTACCTCATCTTTCTGAGAACCGCTATAATAAGCATTGACGATCGCAGCAGATAAAATAGCAAGAGAGAGATTTAAAAAGTTTATAAATAGCTCTTGCGACAGATGGCTTCACAATTATTTATTAGATAACTTTAAAAAAGTAAACTTTGTTACAGAATTTATGCTCACTTCATCCCATCCTCTAAAACAGGTATTTCATTGCCCTGAAGAATCTGATTTTTACTCGCACTGCTTGGAAAGTTTAGTGTTAGATACCGCTGACAATTCTCGACTTATAGTAGAATTTGGTTCCGGAGAGGGAAGTCCAGTTATTAAGTCTTTGGTCAGAACTAATTTTGACGGAAAAATACAAGGATTTGAGTTAAATAAGGTTGCGTCGAAAATTGCTGAGTCTCAAATTAAGCAATATCAACTGAGCGAACAATACACTGTCCAAAATTGCTCTTTTTTTGATTCGCCTTTATATCAGTCGGCGAATTGTATAATTTCAAATCCGCCTTACTTGCCGGCGGCGGATGACAAGCTCTATCAGCCGCTGTTGCACGGCGGGACTGATGGTTCTACAATTGCTAAAAAACTTTTATCTTTGGGCTGCGACAAAGTTTTGCTGATGGTTTCGAGCTATTCTAATCCTGTGGGTTTGATCGATGATGCCTTGGATCGAGGCTACTCGGTGGCGAATTTTGAGATTGCACCTCTAACTTTTGGCTATTACAGTTCGGAACCGAAGGTGAAAAGCGCGATCGCCAATCTGCAAAAACAGGGCATGGCTTTTTATTCGGAAAATATCTATCTGCTGGCGGGAGTTTTGTTTCAGAAGCAGCAAAAGTCGCCCAGAGATTTGTCGATCGAGCTAATTCAGTTAATGACAGCCTTGTAAAATACAGCACGGATCGATCGTTCGTTGTTTTATCGGTGGGGGCGGGTTGATTAGATTGTGGGTTGAGTGGCAATTATTGTCTGTGAACCCGCCCCCACCCAACGGCAAATCCCCATCTACGTGTCAATTGTGTTCTGCTGCTTGGATCGATCGCACTACAGCCAACGCAGCCCGATCGCCGATCGACTTCTCTTGATCGTAGCCCAACACCAATTCCCACCCATCCTGCGGGTATTTGTCAACCAGCGGGATCGCCACCTCATCAAGCATCCAGCGCCCGTGACGCTCATCTTCTCGGATGTGGAGTTCCCAATAACCCATCGCAGCCTGGGACAACCCCAGGCGCTGCGCGGCGCCTAGATAATTGCGGTAAGCGACGGGCCCAGCCACCTCAAAATAAGTGAGTCCGCCGTTGTAGCGCAGAAAGTGGCGCTTGCGTTCGGTAAGCAGGAAGTTGTGGTTGATGCTGGAGAGCACTTCCCAAGGTACTAAATCGAAATACGCCTCCGGTTCTGTGCTCATCCCGAATTCTGCCATCATTTGGGCAAAATAGGTCGAGTGCTTGCGGGGTAAGCGACCGCCGCCGTATTCTTCGATCAGCACCCGCGTCAGGGTTGACTGAATTTCGTTGCCTGCCCCGCCGAGGATGCGGGAAAGACGGCTGGCTTCCACTAAACCGTCGAAGGAGGCGATCGCCAGCAGGTGTCTGTATCCCGCTGCTGTCATCTCTTCTCGCAGGTAGCGATCGATCTCAGACAGCGGAGGATCGACATCGACGGCTGCACGATCGCGCAGGGCTTGCTTGACATTCTCGATGTTTTGCACGGCTGCAACGTCGATTTGGGCGATTTCCCACTGCTGCCAAGGTTCTTCGATGCGATCGCGCACAGAACGCAAATAGTGCGATCGTTCGTTGTTGTAGCGGCGCAAATCGTCGTACCAAAACAAGTTGAGGCGGTTGATGCGGTACAGTACGCGCTGCAAGAAACGGTGCGCGGCCTCATCGCCCTCCGGTTGCTGATATGCCGATCGCAGCGCCACGGCGATCGCGCTTTCAAAATCGCTAACAAGTAACGGTTTTGCAGCCACCGTCTTGTCTAAATCATCCACTAGCAGCAAATTGACAAATTGGCGATCGGCTGCTTCGTAATTTGGAAGTGCGGGTTGCTTTTTAGGAAGACTCGGCGAGTCAATTTTGGGGAGTAAATCTGCGGTATTTTGCATGGAATCAAGTTATGTTAACTCAGATTATTGTGCAGCCTGCCAAAACAGCCAACCGTTGCAGATTGCTGAATATTTTGGCTGCTTATTTTCAAGATACCGAATCATTCAGCCGGACACACCTTTCTATTGATAGATATTTGTGAGTTTCCCTTCTTCTCTCCTCTTCTTTCCTCTTCTTTCGTGTCCTTCGCGCCTTCGCGGTTCGTCAAAAACAAATCCCACCAAAGTTATAATTTTTTATAACCCCTGTTAATATAGCTATGTTTCGATCGACTATAATCTAAGAACTAATTAGAGGAACGGTAAGTTATGGCTGTGCAGTTGCTCAAAAGACTTTTCACAGTAGAAGAATACCATCTGATGGGTAAAGCTGGGATTCTTTCGGAGGGCGATCGCCTAGAATTGATAGAAGGAGAACTTGTTGAAATGGCCGCTATTGGAACTCGTCATGCTTCCTCTGTGAGGCGCTTAGCCAGACTGTGCAGCCAAATTCCCGAAAATTTGGCTACTTTTGACGTGCAGAACCCCGTTCAGTTGAGCGATCGCACTGAGCCGCAACCTGATATAGTATTGCTGCAACCTCGCGCCGATTACTATTCAACCGCCCACCCCCTCCCATCGGAAGTTTTACTATTAATAGAAGTAGCTGACACTTCCATAGACTATGACAGAGATGTGAAACTTCCTATTTATGCCCGATCGCAAATTCAGGAAGTCTGGATAGTCAATTTACAGGAAAACTGCTTGGAAGTTTACCGCCAGCCGACTGTTAACGGTTACAGTTTAATGCTGAGGTTTTGGCGGGGCGATCGAGTGTCGCCGCTGGCTTTTCCCGAATTTGTAGTTAGTGTGGATTTGGCGATCGGCTAAATCAGGATTATACCATTTTAGATTTGAGATTTGAGATTTGGGAATGACTTAGTGGATATGGGTTTTAAGTTTGCTTGCAGTTGCATTATTTTTTGAATTCAGGATTATTTGCATTCTAGGCGAGCGCGAAAATACTCCTCATAAAAATTGCAGATCGCACTGCAATAATTGCCGCTCGCCAATTCCAGCAACCGCCACCTCTGCGACGGGATTGAAAGTCGATCGGGCGATTTGAGATTGTAGATTGTAGATTTACTCCGAGGAACCGGGTTTCTGCCTAAGTCTTGATATGCTTAAATTTGGTAGCAGGTAATAAATAATAGGTCAGGGCGATCGGTGTATTCAACTTTAGAGCAAAAGTACCAGCGCCTGCAAAAACAGTTAACGGGCGGCATCATCGCCCTTGGCGGCATTTTCTGCACGGGTACTCTTTGGTATTGGCTGGTGGAAAAATGGCCTTTGCTCGATGCCGCTTACATGACTGTATTTACTTTAGCAACTGTCGGCTACGGTGAAATTCACCCCCTCGGAAGACGCGGGCGAATGTTTACCATGTGCCTGATTTTGATGGGCGTGATGGTGATTGGTTATATCGTCAACCGCTTTACAGAAGCGCTGATTCAAGGATATTTTCAAGAAGGAGCAAGAATTAGGCAGCAGCGGCGTTTGGTGGATTCTTTGATCGAACATTACATTCTTTGCGGTTTCGGGCGCACGGGGCGACAGATTGCCTTGGAATTTGAGGCAGAAAATATTCCTTTTGTGGTGGTAGATTCGGCGCTACAGTCGGTGCAGGCTGCTTTGGCGTTGGGGTACACGGCGGTGCAGGGAGACGCGACACTCGATGAAATTTTGTTGAATGTGGGGATCGATCGCGCAATTTGCATAGTAGCAGCTTTGCCGTCGGATGCTGAGAATTTGTACACTGTGCTGTCGGCGAAAACTCTGAATCCGAAGGTACGGGCGATCGCCCGCGCCACCACAGAAGAAGCCGTAAAGAAGTTGCAGCGGGGCGGCGCCGATGCCGTCGTATCCCCCTACATTACGGGCGGCAAACGGATGGCAGCGGCTGCTTTGCGCCCTCAGGTGATGGATTTTTTAGACGGCGTATTGACGGGTACGGATAGTTCTTTTTATATGGAAGAATTTCTGGTAGATCCGAATAGTTGTGTCTACGTCGGAGAAACTTTGAGAAATGCCAAATTGCGATCGCAATCCGGGGCATTAGTGTTAGCAATTCGACGGGCTGGCGGCACTTTGATTGTCGGGCCAACTGGAGAAACTGCGATCGAAGGAGGAGATACGCTCATTTGTTTGGGTACTGCCGAACAATTGCGCGCCCTCAATCAAATCCTCAGCCCCCTAAGTTTTCGCATCCCCCGCCCTCCGAACTAATACAATGTGGGGTTTCTCGTGAGGAATGCCAGTCCTCTTTTGGGGCGGTTTCGACAGGCGAAGGAGTTAACGCCGACGATCCTTGGGGAAGTTGGTGGGGTTGGGAGGTGCGATCGCTTTGGCAGATTTCACCTACGCAGGTTGGGAATGTCCCAATTGTGGGCCCAGGTTTAAGATTTCTGCTTTGTGGGTGCATGGCTGGTGTCAGCACTGTTTTATGAGGTTTGGGCAGATGAGCAATTTCCAGAAGTCCATCATTTTAGATAATATTTTATGTAGATATATAAATATAAGTAACTTATTTTCAGTTAAAATATAGATAAAAGGATGATTTATGATGGTAGTCTATTTGGAGGGAATTTGCTCTGACCTTGGGACAATTGGTTAGGGAATAAGGAATTCTCTATCATTGGCGATCGCTATGTCCATATAACAAGTATCAGGAAATAGATGAATCAAGTTGTCATTGAAAATCCTATTATTAACTCTGCCTTCTTGGAACCCAAGTACCACTTTCGCTTTGACGATGATGGTATTACCGATGAAATTCTCGAAGAGCGTCGCATCAGCCATTATTTTATCCCGATCGCCCAACCGAAGAAAAAAAGCAAGCAGTTTCAACAACTAGAGCTAAATCTAGGTGAATGGACACAAGACAGAGTAGCAGAAAACAAGTTTATTAACCAAATTCGCGATCGCGTTAGCCTGTGGAGACGTGGCGGCTATCTCTACGTTACCCCTACCACTAAAAAATTGTTGGCATATTGGACTAACCCCGATCGCGAACGTAAATTATATTTTTGCCAAATAGAAGCTTTAGAGACAGTTATCTATATCACCGAAGTTGCAAAAAAGTGCGGCGATAACTGGATTGAGAATCAACTCCGACAATTCAATGAAGATGCGAACCCGCTGCTGTTCCGCATGGCCTGTAAAATGGCGACAGGAAGCGGTAAAACAGTAGTCATGTCAATGCTGATGGCGTGGCATACTCTTAATAAAGCCGCCAACCCTCAGAACAATAAATTTAGCGATGCTTTCTTAGTAGTAGCGCCAGGAATTACCGTGCGCGATCGCCTGCGGGTACTCCAACCTAATGATGCTGAAAATTACTACAAAAAACTTGACCTAGTACCACCAGATTTAATCCCAGAATTAGAAAAAGCTAAAATTGTTATTACTAACTATCATGCCTTTAAACTGCGAGAACTTAATTCAGCAGCTCGGTTAACTAAAGATATTCTCGCCCAAGGACAAAAAAGTGCTTTCACTGAAACCCCAGACCAAATGGTAAGGCGAGTTTGCAAAGGTTTAGGAAACAAGAAAAACATTATCGTGATTAATGATGAAGCTCACCACTGTTACCGTCGTCGCGTTGGTGATGACGATGCCAAGCTCAAAGGTGATGACCGCAAAGAAGCAGAAAAACGCAACGATCAGGCACAACTTTGGATTTCTGGCATTGAAGCTATAAAGTCAAAAATTGGGGTCAAAGTAGTTTATGACTTGTCAGCTACACCGTTCTTTTTAAAAGGTTCTGGCTATCAAGAAGGCAATCTATTTCCTTGGGTAGTTTCTGACTTTTCCTTGATTGATGCGATCGAATCAGGCATTGTCAAAATTCCCCGCGTTCCCGTATCTGACGACAACATGAAAGGCGAATTGCCTGCTTATCGCAGTATTTGGCCATTAATTCGCGATCAACTCCCCAAGAAAGGACGCAGTACCCAAGATGAAAGTAAATCATCACCCGAACCAAAACTTCCTAAAGAGTTAGAGGGAGCCTTAGAAAGTCTCTATAGTAACTACAAAAAAGCTTTTGAATTATGGGAACAGGACACAGAAGCTACTGACAGAGGACAAACACCGCCTGTATTTATCGTTGTTTGTAATAATACCAATGTCTCTAAATTAGTTTATGACTATATTGCTGGCTGGGATACTGGCAAAAAATATCCTGATGGTAGACCTGTTTTAGCTCCCGGTAAACTACCATTATTTAGTAACGTCCAAAACGAAAACTGGACAGCTAGACCTAACACGATTCTGGTAGACAGCGAACAACTAGAATCAGGCGAGGCGATGAGTGCTGAATTCAAAAAAATTACAGCACAGGAGATTGAAGAATTTAAAGCCGAATATCGACAAAGATATCCAGGTAAAGATCCCGAAAAAATCACACCAGAAGAGTTACTGCGCGAAGTATTAAATACCGTTGGTAAACCCGGAAAACTGGGGGAACACATTCGCTGTGTAGTCTCTGTTTCTATGTTGACTGAAGGATGGGATGCTAGTACCGTCACCCACATTTTAGGGTTAAGAGCTTTTGGCACTCAGTTGTTGTGCGAACAAGTTGTTGGACGGGGACTGCGACGGATTAACTATGCAGTGAATAAAGAGGGAATGTATGAACCCGAATATGCCGAAGTTTACGGTATTCCCTTTGCTTTTATCCCCTGTGCAGGTTCTAATAAAACACCCAAGCGGGGAACACTCCCTACCCGTGTTCGAGCTTTAGCAGAACGAAATGAATCTGAAATTACTTTCCCTCGATTGACGGGTTATCGCTACGACATTAGTAGGGGCAAATTAACAGCTAATTTTACAGATGTTTGTCAATATGTTATCTCTACGGCTGATTTGCCTACTCTTACAGTCAATGCTCCGATTGTTGGTCAATCCAGTATTCATACATTGGATCAATTGAAATCCCACAGAGAACAGGAAGTCGCTTTTTTGTTGGCAAAACTAACTTTAGAAAAGTATTTTCGATGGGATGGGAATCAGAAACCAGAAAAAACTACAATACATTTTTTTGATGCAGATGTACAAGCTTGGTTGTTTCCCCAAGTTTTGCAAATAACTAAACAGTGGCTCAAAGAATGTGTCCGTTACAAAGACAATACCTATCCTCAGTTGTTAATGCTGACTGAATTTGCCCACGATGCGACAGACAAGATTTATCATGCCATTGTGGAAGGAGAGTTGCGAAAATCTTTAAAGCCAATTCTCCGCCCCTATGATACTTTTGGTTCGACTCGCTATGTAGACTTTGACACCGCCCGTGCGGTTTATACGACTAACCCTCATAAATGTCATGTTTCTCATGTGGTACTCGATAGTAATTGGGAATCAAAGATGGTGCAATCCTTAGAACAAATGAATGAGGTTGTCTCCTATGTAAAAAATCACAATTTAGGCTTTACTATTCCCTATACTCTCAATGGGGAACAGAGAAATTATTTGCCTGATTTTATTGTGCGAATTAATGATGGGCAAAAAGAACTACTGAATTTAATTTTGGAAGTATCGGGGGAAGCGAGAAAGGACAAAGCCGCTAAGGTGGCGACTGCTAGAACTCTTTGGATACCAGCAGTAAAAAATCACGGGGGATTAGGGCGTTGGGATTTCTTAGAAATATCCGATCCTTGGAATGCCGAAAAATCTATTCGGATGTATTTGTCTAAGCAGACAGCACAAACGGATACGAATATTAGTACCATTCAAAAAACCGCTGGTGTCTGTGGAGGTAACGCTAGGATACGCAATACACGCATTCCTGTCTGGACAATTATTTCTTTTTACAAACTGGGGGCATCCGATGAGGAAATACTGAGGAATTATCCGGGGTTAACTCCCGCAGATTTAAGATTAGCTTCGTCATACTACGAACAGCATCAAACAGAAATCGATCGAGTAATTGCTGCCCAGGATGACGATGATGAAGATAGCTAGGCTTTACTCTAACGAAAATTTCCCCCTAGATATCGTCAACAAACTTCGTTATCTCGGACATGATGTGTTGACATCCTATGACGCAAAACAGGCTAATCAAGGAATTCCCGATGATGATGTTCTCAAGTTTGCCCATCAACAAGAGCGGGCTGTGATTACGCTCAATAGGCAGGATTTTATTGAACTACACAAGCTTGTCAAAGAACACAGTGGAATTATCCTCTGTAAAGAATGTCAAGGAGATTTTGATTATGAACAACAAGCCTTAAAAATTCATGAATTGATTTTAGATTTCAGTGAATTGAAGTCTCGATTGTTTCGAGTACAAAAGCAGAATGTCAAAGGCTGTAAAATTCAAACATTTATCTATAAGGAAATAACTAATGCCTAGGAAAAAGAATGACAAATCTACACCTATTGATAGTGTGAAACATCAGGATAAACGGGCTAATATTCCTACTGAAGAGTTGCGTGATTTTATGGCTGACGACGAGAAAAAACCTCAAAAAGTTCTCTATCCCCGCGATCCATCTTTAGATCCGCAGTTGGTGTGGCAGGGGAAAGACGAACAGGACAGTCAGGATTTAGAAGTGCCTGCTGTGCCGATTTATATTCAGGAGAAAATACACCCCCATGCGATTATTGAGGATTTTAAGAAGCAGGTTAAGAAAGAACAGCCAGCGGAACAATTAAGTTTATTTAGTGATTTCAATGGGTTAGAGTTTGACCAATTAATTGACTTTTATCAGCATAAGGATGGGGTGAAGTGGGCTAACCGGATGATTCTGGGTGATTCGCTGTTGGTGATGAATTCATTGGCGGAGAAGGAGGGTTTAAAGGGTAAAGTGCAGATGATTTATCTTGACCCGCCCTATGGGATTAAGTTTGGTTCTAATTGGCAGGTTTCGACTCGGAAGCGCGATGTTAAAGATGGGAAGGCTGAAGAAGTAACAAGGCAACCGGAACAGGTGAAAGCGTTTCGGGATACTTGGGAGTTAGGGATTCATTCTTATTTGAGTTATTTACGCGATCGGTTGGTTGTAGCAAGAGAGTTATTGACGGAAACTGGTAGTATCTTTGTGCAGATTGGGGATGACAATGTGCATTTGGTTCGGTGTTTGATGGATGAGGTTTTTGGGAGCGAAAACTTTATTACTCAAATTTCTGCTACTACTAAAGTTTCTCTAGGAAGTAAATACATCGCTGGGGTTCAAGATTATATTATTTGGTACTCCAAAAACAAAGAAAGTGTTAAATATAGACAGCTCTATGAAGAAAAAAATTTAGTAAGCAATTCTGAATTTACTCTAGCACAGGATATTGATGGTAATCATCAGAGATTAACAACTGAAGACAAGCAGGAAAAAAGTCATATTAGCGATAACTTAAAAATTTTTCAACGCATCGATTTACTTGCGACTGGTTGGGGAGCTAGTACAAATTTTCCTATTGATTATCAAGGCGAAAAATTTTATCCATTAAGGGGCAAAAGCTGGAAAACGCATTTGCCAGGAATACAAAGATTAAAATTAGCTAACCGAATAATTAAACTAGGTGGATATCTTAGATATAAATCTTTTTTTGATGATTACCCTGTTAGCCAAATTACAAATGTTTGGGCAAAAACGGCTGGTGGTTTCTCGGAAAGCAAAGTTTATGTAGTTCAAACAAATCCCAAAATAATTGAAAACTGTCTTTTAATGACTACAGATCCCGGTGATTTAGTATTAGATCCAACCTGCGGATCTGGAACCACAGCGTATGTTGCCGAACAATGGGGAAGACGTTGGATTACCATCGACACAAGCCGTGTTGCTTTAGCACTAGCTAGAACTCGCCTCATGTCTGCTAAATATCCCTACTACTTCCTAGCAGATTCCCCTGACGGCATCCAGAAAGAAGCGGAAATCACTAAACAACTGCCATCAACACAACCTAAGACAGACAACGCAATCAAAAAAGGCTTTGTTTATAAGCGCGTTCCTCATGTTACATTGGGATCAATCGCCAATAATCCAGAAATTGATACTATCCATGCCAAATGGCAGTTACAACTAGAACCAGTTCGCACTCAATTAAACCAGTTACTCAAAAAATCCTGGGAAGAATGGGAAATTCCCAGAGAATCCGATGCTAAATGGTCAGACGAAGCTAAAGAATTAATAGCTAAATGGTGGCAACTCAGGCAACAACGGCAGGAAGAAATCGATGAATCTATTGCCCGTAATGCGGATACGGAACTACTCTATGACAAACCTTATGAAAACAATAAACGCATTCGGATAACTGGCCCGTTTACTGTCGAAAGTCTTTCACCTCACCGCATTCTTTCTACTGATGAAGCATACCCAGCCTCAGAACAGGAAGGCGTTACCCAAGCATCAGATCAATTTGAAGTCAGAATCATTGACAACCTGAAAAGGGCAGGAATCCAAAATACTTTAAAAAATCAACGCCTCAAGTTTGAAAATTTAGAGTATTTAGAATCTCATGCGGGTACTTACATTCATGCTGTAGGCGAGTACGCAGAAAGCGATGAAACCATCAAGCGGGTAGCAGTCCACATCGGGCCAGAATACGGCACTGTCAGCGTTGATGATATCAAAGAAGCTGCCAAAGAAGCTGTTAAAGGCTTGGGGAATGATGTATTAATTGTCTGCGGTTTTGCCTTTGAACCTAATGTTAATGAAGAAGCAAAACGTTATGGCAAATTGCAAGTTTTAATCACTCGCATGAATCCTGATTTGTTACTGGGTGATGAACTGCTCAAGAAAACAGGGGCTGGTAATTTATTTATGGTATTTGGCGAACCAGATATTGAGTTAAAACGCCAAAATGGTCAGCTAGTAGTCACCTTAAAAGGTTTAGATATTTACGATCCCACTACAGGAGAAATTCGCAGCAGTTCGCCTGATGATATTGCTTGTTGGTTTATTGACACTGACTACAATGAGGAAAGCTTTTTTGTGCGTCATGCCTATTTTACAGGTGCTAACCAACCTTATGAAAAATTAAAGCGGGCGCTGAAAGCAGAAATTGATGAAGATGCTTGGAGTCAGATGTATTCTACTACTAGCCGTCCTTTTGATTCTCCCAAAGGCAAGAATGGTAAATCGGGAAAGATTGCGGTTAAGGTGATTAACCACTACGGGGATGAAGTGTTAAAAGTGTATGAAAGTCTTTAGAACTTTTGACACTTCACAAAACCTAAAGCCGATGGCGGGATTTGAACCCGCGACCGATCGATTACGAATCGATTACTCTACCACTGAGCTACATCGGCAAGACGATTATGAATTATAGCACAAATTCAACAAAAAAGCAATGAGCTGTAGAATTTCATGAAAAACTCCACAACCCAAAACTCATAACTTGTTAAACCGCAAGTTCTCCGTCTGTTGAGCCGCCGCGGGCACCGGAATAAACCAAGCCACGCTGCATATCCAGCGTCAGCATCGTGCCGTCCCGAATTACCCGCATGGCATTCTCCACACCCACCATCACCGGCACGCCCAAACGCAAACCGATAATCGCGGCGTGAGAAGTCAAACTTTCCTCCTCCGTTACCACACCAGCGGCTTTGCGAATCATCTCCACAAACTCGGCGCTGGTGCGTTCTACTACTAAAATGTCTCCTGCGTGGAAATTGGCTACATCCGCAGCAGTGCGAGCAACTCTGGCCATGCCGCTCACAGATCCTAAACCGACACCGGTGCCTTTGCCTAAAACGGCTGTGACTACCTCAATTTTGATCAAATCCGTCGAGCCGGCAACCCCTTGCTGAGTACCGGCTGTCATCACTACTAAATCTCCGTCGCACAGGAACTCTTTTTCTTGGGCGACATTAATGGCAGATTGAAATGTCTGGCCTGTTGAGGGCAAATCCAGCACCAGTAATGGTTTGACTCCCCATACTAATTGCAGTTGTCGGGCTACGTCTACGTGGGGAGTAACGGCCAAAATCGGTGTTTTGGGTCGGAATTTCGAGACGTTGCGGGCTGTAGCGCCGGTTTTGGTCAGTGTCATAATCGCCGCTGCGTTTAACTGTTCGGAGATTTGGCTGACTGCTTGGCTGATGCCGTTGGTGATCGATCGACCAACATCTTCTACATTTCTAATATTGCCCCTAATTCCTTCCCTCTCCATCCGCACTGCAATTCTCGCCATCGTCGCCACCGCTTCGACGGGGAAACTGCCGACTGCTGTTTCATTGGAGAGCATTACCGCATCGGTTCCGTCCAGAATCGCGTTGGCTACGTCGGAAATCTCGGCGCGGGTAGGACGGGGATTGTTGACCATGCTGTCGAGCATCTGGGTAGCGGTAATCACCGGAATCCCCATGCGGTTGGAAGTCGCAATCAAGCGCTTTTGCAAAATCGGCACGTCTTCGGCGGGGAGTTCTACGCCCAAATCGCCCCGGGCGACCATCACGCCGTTGCAAAGGGCGAGAATTTCTTCCATTTGTTCGATCGCCTCGTGCTTTTCGATCTTAGCAATTACCGGTACTTGCTTGCCCGCACTGGCAATCAGTTCTTTAATTTCGAGCATATCCTGGGGATTCCGCACGAAGCTGAGGGCTACCCAATCGACACCTTGGTCGAGGCCAAACATTAAATCTTTGCGGTCTTTATCCGTGAGCGCTTTAATTGACAGGTATACGCCCGGAAAATTCACGCCTTTGTTGTTGGAAAGCGGGCCGCCGACAACGACGCGACAGTACAATTCTCCCGCGCCGCGGTCTACTTTTTCCACACGCATTTCCACTTTTCCGTCGTCGAGCAGAATTACGGCTCCCTCTGGGACTTCCGAAGCTAGGGGTTCGTAGGTGACGGAGGAAATCAGCTCTGTGCCGGCTACCGGGCGGCTGGTCAAAATGAAAGGATCGCCGTTTTTGACAACTATAGAGCCTGTTTCAAAGCGCCCCAAACGAATTTTTGGGCCTTGAAGGTCTTGGAGGATGGCGACCGGCTGGTTGAGTTCAAAGGACGTTTGTCTGATTAAGCGAATGCTGCGCTGGTGGTCATCTTCTGTTCCGTGGGAAAAGTTGAGTCGCAAAGTTGTGGCGCCAGCTTCTATGAGGTTGCGGAGCACTTCTGGGTCGGATGTTGCTGGGCCAATGGTGGCTACAATTTTAGTTCGGCGTAGGGCTTTTGGCAGTTGCATGAATTGAGATGGGGTGGCTGGAGGATTTCTAGTTTAAATTTCGGCTAACTTTTCATCTTTCAGTACAAGCAATGACGCTAGTCTCAAGTCTTAAAAATTTTGATAGTCGTCAAAACAGCAGGCATTGACCAATATATAGAATATCTGACTTTTTACCGATCGGTAATCTTTTCTTGGCGATCGGCTTTTTTAGAAAATATTTCCGCTCCCAGGGTTGACATAAATACAGATATACCCATTTATTAGACTTGAGCTGCTCTGCTATGCGGCTAATCGAGGATTGGGATCGTTTCACAGCAGCAATACTTGGCTTCTTGTGCAGAGGCAACTGTCTGGCGATCGGACTCTGTTTTTTCACGAAACTTTACTATTGGCAGACTTGTATCTTATACTACGCAAGTGTGAAATATTAAGGAGTGTTAACAAAAATGTCGGAGGCAGGACGGCCGCTGACAGTGCCGAAAGAGTTTCTGAGTCCTCCGGGTGACTTGAATCCGACGCTGCTGTTGTTTTTGAGTGCATTAGCGATTATCGCGATTTCCTTTGTGGGTTACTGGTACGGGGACTGGCCGGATTGGTGTTGTTTTTCGCTGAACGTGCTGGCGTTGCACATGGCTGGAACGGTGATTCACGATGCGTCTCACAACGCGGCGCACCGCGATCGTACAATTAACGCTATTTTGGGACACGGTAGCGCGCTGATGTTGGGCTTTGCTTTCCCGGTATTTACGCGGGTACATATGCAGCATCACGCCCACGTTAACGACCCAGATAACGATCCAGACCATTATGTTTCTACGGGTGGGCCTCTGTGGCTAATTGCTGCGAGGTTTTTTTACCACGAGATTTTCTTCTTTAAGCGCAAACTGTGGCGGAAATACGAACTTTGGGAATGGTTTTTCAGCCGTTTGTTTGTGATCGGAGTGGTTTATCTCTCAATTCAATACGACCATTTAGGCTATGTGCTGAACTTTTGGTTTTCTCCTGCTTTGGTAGTGGGGTTAGCCTTGGGCTTATTTTTTGATTATTTGCCACACCGTCCGTTTCACGAGCGCGATCGCTGGAAAAATGCCAGAGTATATCCTAGTCCAATTCTGAATATTTTAATTTTGGGACAGAACTATCATTTGATCCATCACTTGTGGCCTTCAATTCCTTGGTACAATTACAAGCCAGCTTATGAAGCTGTGAAGCCGCTGTTAGATGAAAAGGGTTCTCCTCAAAGTCTGGGAATATTGGAAGGTAAAAAGGACTTTTGGAGTTTTATATATGACATCTTTTTAGGGATTAGGCTGCATCACAAGAAAGCCACTGATTGACAAAAAATCCGGTTTCTTCGAGAAGCCGGTTTTTTTATGTTTTTTATCTAAGCCAATCCCAACCGAAAAAGGTAAGCTAAAATAAATTTATCTGCTGGAGAAGCCTATTTCAATTCAGCAGATCGCAACTGCCATGACCCAAATTACTCTCGACCTCAACCCAATTATCAAACTTACCGAAGAACAGTTTTATTTACTCTGTCAAGAAAACCCAGATTTAAAACTAGAAAGGAACCCTAATGGAGAATTAATCGTGATGCCGCCGACAGGAGGAGAAACCGGAAAACGTAACGTCAAACTGATTGTACAACTGGCAATCTGGAACGAGCAAACTCAACTCGGCGAAGTCTTCGACTCATCGACAGGGTTTACTCTACCAAACAAAGCCGATCGATCTCCCGATGTCTCTTGGGTCGAAAAATCTCGCTGGGAGGCTTTGACTGCACAACAAAGAGAAAAATTCATCCCGCTGTGTCCCGATTTTGTGATTGAAATTCTTTCACCAAGCGATAGCCTGAAAAAAACTCAAGACAAAATGCAAGAGTATATCGACAATGGCTGTCGTCTGGGTTTGTTAATTAACCGCAAAAAGCAACAAGTGGAAATTTATCGCCCCGATCGAGAAGTTGAGGTATTGCAAGCACCTCAAACTGTTTCGGTAGATGTGTTGCCGGGATTTACCTTGAATTTACGGCAAATCTGGGATTAACAACAGACTGTTGCAATCCATAACAATTGCAGCTAATAGCTCAACTTCATCAATACTTAATCAGGACTATACCTGTACATTATGTGTTTTTCAGTTGGCTCGTAAACAATTGTGTTTTTCTGATTTTTCAAAGGCTTAGTGTGTTTGATTTGCGCGTCAACAATTATTAAGGGAATTAGACCTGGATCGAAAGCCGGACAAGTTCCGTCTGCTCGAAAATGTTGGCAGTAGTTACATCCTTTGTAATCACTCATTTTGTTATTACATCTTTTCATTCCTCAGTTAAAAATCAACCCACCATGGCTGGTGGGTTTACTCTTGAATCAATCAAAAAGTGATTTTCTTATTTTTCCGCAGCAACTGCAACGGCTAAATTCCAATCGGGCCGCAAATTTTGAGCTCCGCGCAAATAAGGATGATAAATTTCGGTGTGTGCGGGCCAATTGACGTGAATTAAAAAGCGGATGCAGCGTTCTAATGAACCCTTAACGTACATTTGCTGCACGTCCAACAAAGGAACATTGCACCACCGAGGGCGTTCGCGGGCGATCGCAGCCGGAAAGACAGCATCCAAATCGCGGGTAACAGAAAACGTAACACTAATTATTAATTCCGGATCTAAATTATTTCTTGTTTCTAATTCATCTAACAGTTCTCTCACCGCTTCTCGAATTGCTTCTACCGAATTATCGCTGGCAGTTGTTGCCCCGCGAATCGCCCGCACTTGCCAATCCACGCAAATATTCTCCATTTTTTATGTCAGTTGTCAGTTGCTAGTTGTCAATGGTTATTTGTTACTTGTTATTTGTTAGTTGTTATTTGTTACTTGTTATTTGTTATTTGCGTTGCCCCGATCGGAGTCGAAGAGTTACTTGTTATTTGTTGGTTTGTCAATAACCAACAACCAATAACCAACAACCAACAACCAACAACCAACAACCAACAACCAATAACCAATAACCAATAACCAATGACTAATTTATTTAATCACGGGCGATACAGCCACAGCGGTAAACCGCTAGTAGACAGCTCGAATTCCAGCAAATTTTTGTAAGCCCAAAGCCCGGATGTATCAAGACTACTCCCCAAGACGCGATTTAGGAAAGGTTTTTGTTTTTCTAGAGTGCAGCATTCGGTTTTTTCGGGATCGAGGCCTGCGAGTTCGGCAGTCCAGCGGCGAGCGTCCTCTTCTGTTCCGAGTCGATCGACCAAACCCAATTCTAAGGCTTGCTGGCCGGTAAAAACGCGACCGTCGGCAAAAGTTTTGACGTTTTCAACGGGGAGTTTCCGGGCTTCGGCGACGGTTTCCACGAATTGCTGGTAGCTGCTGTCGATCAAGTCTTGCAGAATTTGCTGTTCGGGCTCGGTCAATTGTCGATCGAATGCCAAGATATCTTTATAGGGCCCGGATTTAATCACTTGAAAAGAAACGCCGACTTTTTCTAGCAGCCCTTCTAGATTGTTACCCCGGATAATCACGCCGATGCTGCCGGTAATTGTACCGGGATTAGCAACGATATGTTGAGCTCCCATGCCGATGTAAACTCCGCCAGAAGCTGAAATATTGCCAAAACTAGCGACAATTTTGATTTTTTCGCCCAAACGCTTGAGGGCGCTGTAAATTTCTTGGGAATCGCCGACAGTGCCCCCGGGGCTGTCTATCCGCAGCAGCAAGGCGGGAAATTTGCGCTCTTCAACGGTTTTGAGCGCTTCTAGAACTCGTTTGCGGGTTTCTCCGGCGATCGCTCCGGTGACTTCGATGCGGGCGATTTGTTTGCGGTAGCGGGGCTTGAATGGCCAAATCATGGGCAGTTTCGGGCAATGTGAAATTTTGTATCTCACTTCTAGTGTGCCTTATTCATTGGGTTAGATGTTGTGCTTGTGTTCGCAACAGGCAAGATGCCTGTTCCACAACCAATTTCACTGATTTTGGAACTGCAACAGGCAAGATGCCTGTTCCACAAACAATTTCACTGATTTTGGAATGCAACAGGCAAGATGCCTGTTCCACAACACATTTCACTGATTTTGGAACTGCAACAGGCAAGATGCCTGTTCCACAACACATTTCACTGATTTTGGAACTGCAACAGGCAAAATGCCTGTTCCACAACCATTGCAGAAATTGTGGAACTGCAACAGGCAAGATGCCTGTTCTACAACCAATTTCACAAATTGTCGAACCGCAACAGGCAAGATGCCTGTTCCACAACCATTGCAGAAATTGTGGAACTGCAACAGGCAAGATGCCTGTTCTACAACCAATTTCACAAATTGTGGAACGGGCATCTTGCCCGTTCGATCGCACTTAACCCACCTTCGATATATAATTGTAAAAATTGCTTAACAAATCTACATCATTCCCGAGAGCGCCACTCTCATCAATTATTTGGAGCCTCCGCCATGCAGCTAAAACTTACCGATTCTAAACTGCCCTTTGCCCCGCTGTTACTCATTGCGCCGTTTTTCCTGTGGGGAACCGCGATGGTAGCGATGAAAGGGGTGATGCCACACACGACACCGCTGTTTGTGGCTGTCGTGCGTTTATTACCTGCGGGCGTGTTGGTGTTGCTGGCGGCGGCTTTGATGGGAAAAAAGCAGCCGCAGGGTTGGAAAGCTTGGCTGTGGATTTCGCTGTTTGCATTAGTTGACGGCACTTTGTTTCAAGGATTTTTAGCCGAAGGTTTGGCGAGAACCGGTGCGGGTTTGGGTTCAGTGATGATTGATTCTCAACCGCTAGCCGTGGCGATTTTGTGTTTGTGGCTGTTTCAAGAAAAAATAGGTTTTTGGGGCTGGTTGGGCTTAGTAATTGGCGTTATCGGCATCAGTTTGATTGGATTGCCGGATGGCTTTATTTTGGGGCTGTTTCATCCTGAAAATGTGCAGGTTTCTGCGGGTATCGAAAGTGTGTTTCAGGGCGGGGAATGGTTGATGCTGTTGGCGGCTTTGTCGATGGCTGTAGGTACGGTTTTGGTGCGGTGGGTGTGCCGCTATGTTGACCCGGTGGTGGCGACGGGCTGGCACATGATTTTAGGCGGTTTGCCGTTGTTGGCGATTTCGGCGGCTACTGAGTCGGGGCAGTTTGTGAATATCGATTTGTCGGGTTGGATGGCTTTAGGGTATTCTACTGTGTTCGGAAGTGCGATCGCCTACGGTTTATTCTTTTACTTTGCTTCAAGCGGCAGTTTGACGAGTTTAAGTTCTCTAACGTTTCTGACTCCGATTTTTGCTTTGCTGTTCGGGAATTTGTTGTTGGGCGAAGTATTGAATCCGCTGCAATCGATGGGAGTCGGGCTGACTTTGGTAAGTATTTATTTGATTAATCAGCGGGATACTTTGGCTGAGAAATTGGGGAAAGGCCGGAATGGTGCAGCGAATTCTGAGGAGGAAGTGCAGTTATTAGAGTCGTCGGAGTTGAATGCAGTTGAATTTCCCGTGCAAGTGCGGGCTACAGAATTGGAGCCGGAGGTTTAGACAGAATTGGTTAACTCTTCAATTAACTGATTGGGAGTGACAATTCGAGGAGTTGTCACCGGAAAATCTCGCGGGTTGCGGGTGACAATGGCATCAATTTGATTGACTACGGCAGTGCTATACTGAATCGCATCTTCAAAATCCTTGAAGTTGGAAATTAATGCCATTGAAATAGCAGAGCTATCCACAGTCGCCACTTGACAAAATGTGGCTATATATTTCAAAAACTCAAGCGTTGAATCTCGACCTTTAACTTTGCGTATGATGTAGTAAATATCGCCAAAAGTAGAGGCTGAAATATAACCTTCTACTTGTGCCTGTTCAACAAAGGACAAAACTTGTTCGCTTTCACCAAAAAATTGCTGTCGTTCAAGGGCGATATCTAAGATGATATTGGTATCTAGCAAGATTTTCATAGCTTGTGTTTCTCCTTCAAAGCTTCCCATCTAGCTTCCTCTGCATCGAAGTCAGGCGGGACAGGCTGAGTATTCTCAAACCAGGCTTGCAAAGCCTTGATTTTAGTTTTCACTTTTCTTTTAAGGTTAGCTTCTTCTGACTGGATTACTAGCTGTGGGGAACTGACAACCGCATCAGCCACCGGCCAAACGATGATTTCCACATCTCCGGCTGGCATATCCAGGGATTCCAAAACTACCAAATTCCCAGCCTCATCTATTTTACCTCTAAGTTTGTATGCTTGCATACTAATCTCCTAAGCTTTGTCTCTATTATAGGACATAAAAATTCGGTAAGTCCCTTTGTAATCAATCCAAACTTAATCATATTAAAAATTTTCAGGAAGTCCGCCGATATAGCCCCTCAAAAATGCCTCTGATAAATCTACAGGTTCTTGTCCATCCAAAGGTTCCGGGTTGAGAATACGTCTAGCTTTAGTATAACCTAATTGGTTGCGGGAAATCACAAACAACCGCTGTTCATCATCATCTAAATCTAAGCCGTCCAAAACAGCGGGGTTATGAGTTGTCAAGATGACTTGTTTATCGTTATTTTTTGCTAGTTCGACTAATTCTTCGATTAATCTGCGACATAATCGAGGATTTAAGGAAGCGTCAATGTTATCTATTGCAAAAAATTTAGGTGTGAGTTCGCTTATGAACAAGGTAAAGTAAAAGAGTAAAAACAAAAAGCCTTCATTCGAGCTTCTTTGGTCAAAGTAACTTAAATCTGTATCTAAGTACCTATCTGTAATTTGGAGAGAAGTTTGCATCGCTGATAGATTGTGAGGAATTTCAAAATCTTTAAACCAATCTATCAATTGCAGCTTGTCTTTGATTTGATTAAGTTTATCTGGGTTATCTGCATTCAAGATATTTATAAGTTTAAACAAACCTTGACCATTAATGCCTAATGGTTGAATTTGCCCTTCTTTTTCAAAGGTTCGTAAAGCTGGGTTTTCAGGGGAGTAAACAATAAACTTATTTAGATAATATAATTCAATAAATGAGTCTACATCCTTGTTGAATATTGATAATTCTTGTTCCGTTAGTTGAGTTGCTCCTTTTAAAATTGATAAAAGTTTGTCTTGTCCCCCGTATTGCTCAACAAAAAGTTTAAGAGCATTCTCTGTAGATATTTCAGAATTACCAAAAAATTTTTTACTAATCCACTGAGAATAGGGAGAATTATCATTTTGTAAAATACAACTAAATTGTTCTTTATCATTCTGTCTTAATTCAATGCTGATATCTTTAGTAAGATTATCTTTTTCAAAAGCCGATCGCATAAATCGAGGTTCTGTCACCCGAATCCCCCGTGCAGCAAGAAACTCGTTATCCAGTTTATCATTAGCAGCCGCCGAAGCCAGGGCGATGGCTTCCAAAATATTGCTCTTACCGCAGCCATTTTCGCCAATCAGTACGGTGACTCGTCCTAATTCCAGCTTCAGCTTTTGAATAGACTTGTAATTTTTGATTCTGACTTCTTTAATCATAATTAAATCCCCTATAATCTGAATGTACTCATTGTATCTCGGATGTCATGGATCTAAAAGAACGCCTGCACAGCCACCTAATTCAAATTGTACGCGATCGCAATCCTTACTTGGCATCCGCAGGGCACTTCTATGTGCAGCAATACATTCGCGAACAGTTGGGACAGTGGGGCGCTGTAGAAACCGACGATTTTGCGGTGCGCGGGCGAATTCATCACAATTTTATCTTGGATTTACCCCCCCTCAATCCCCCCCTTGCTAAGGGGGGGAAGCAAGAAAATTTGCCGATTATTATAGGCGCTCATTACGATACTGTGCCGGGGACGCCTGGGGCTGATGATAATGCTACGGGTGTTGCTGTGTTGCTGGAACTCGCAAGGGCGATCGCACTTCAACCGCTAAAATATCCAGTACAGTTAGTTGCGTTCGATATGGAAGAATCTGGTTGTTGGGGAAGCAGGCATTATGCAGCTAAATGCAAGCAACAGCAACAGTCAATTCGGTTGATGATTGCTTTGGAAATGTTGGGTTATTGCGATCGCACTCCGAACTCCCAAAGCTATCCGGCTGGACTAAAATATTTTTATCCGAATATTGGCAACTTTATTGCTTTAATTGGGAACTTGCGGACTGTGCGCGATATGATTACTTTGAGCAGAAATATCCGCAAAGTCGGTCAGGATTGCGAGTGGTTGCCGGTGCCGAATCGAGGTTTGATTGTGCCGGATACTCGCCGCAGCGATCATGTTCCTTTTTGGGATAATGGTTATCCGGCGATTATGGTGACGGATACGGCTAATATGCGGAATCCGCACTATCATCAACCGAGTGATAAGATTGAGACTTTGGATTTGGATTTTTTGGCTGGTGTTTGTGGGGGCTTGGTTGAGGCTATTCGATATCTATAATTTTATTTTAATGAACTGCGAAGACGCGAAAAACGCGAAGGAATAAAGAAAGAAGATGATAGAAAAAGATATGAATGTTGATTTTCCCGATCGCACTTCGTGGCAATTTTGGATCGATCGCGGTGGTACTTTTACCGATATTGTCGCCCAAAAGCCCGACGGTAGGTTAGTTATTCACAAGCTGCTGTCGGAAAATCCCGATCGCTACACCGATGCAGCAGTGCAAGGAATTCGCGATATTTTGGGGATTGAGGCGGGGGAATCGATACCGGCGAACAAGATTGCAGCGATTAAAATGGGGACGACGGTGGCGACAAATGCTTTACTCGAACGTAAGGGCGATCGCACTATTCTGTTAATTACCAAAGGTTTCGGCGATGCGCTGAGAATTGGCTATCAAAATCGCCCGAATATTTTCGCCCGCCACATTGTGCTGCCCGAGATGTTGTACGATCGCGTTATTGAGGTTGCAGAACGTTACAGCGCCCGAGGTGAAGAGTTAATTGCTGTCAATCCTGAGTTTATCCCGTTTTTGCAGCAAGCCTACGATGACGGAATTCGCAGTTGTGCGATCGTCTTTATGCACGGCTACCGCTATTCGGAACACGAAAAACAAGTTGCTCAAATAGCCAGAGAAATTGGTTTTAGTCAAATATCAGTATCTCACGAAGTCAGCCCTTTAATGAAATTAGTTTCGCGGGGAGATACTGCGGTTGTCGATGCTTATTTATCTCCGATTTTACGCCGATATGTCGAACAAATAACCAGTGAGTTAATTGAGGTAGGTTCTCGGAATGAGGGATTATTAATGCCCAATTCCCAATGCCCAATTCCCAATGCCCAATTCCCCCAATTAATGTTTATGCAATCAAACGGCGGCTTAGTTGATGCCGCCCAATTTCAAGGAAAAAACAGTATTTTATCAGGCCCGGCTGGGGGAATTGTCGGTGCAGTTCAAACGAGTAAAAAGGCTGGTTTCGATAAAATTATTACCTTTGATATGGGCGGAACTTCGACAGATGTTGCCCATTTTAACGGCGAATACGAACGCGAATTTGAGACTGAAATTGCAGGGGTGAGATTGCGATCGCCCGTGATGGCAATTCACACTGTAGCAGCCGGTGGCGGTTCGATCGTGTTTTTTGACGGCGCGCGCTACCGCGTCGGGCCGGAGTCTGCGGGCGCAAATCCAGGCCCTGCTTGCTATCGGAAGGGCGGCCCTTTGACGGTGACTGATTGCAATGTGATGTTGGGCAAAATTCAACCTGATTTTTTCCCGAAAGTGTTTGGATTGACGGGAGATTTGCCGATCGCCTCTGACGTAGTTAAGCAAAAATTCGTGCAGTTAGCGGGGGAAATTGGGGGCGAGAGGACACCGGAACAGGTGGCGGAGGGGTTTTTGGCGATCGCGGTGGAAAAGATGGCTAATGCGGTCAAAAAAATCTCGCTTCAGCGCGGTTACGACGTTTCCGAGTATACCTTGTGCTGTTTTGGCGGTGCGGGCGGCCAACACGCTTGTGCGATCGCCGATAGTTTGGGCATGAAACGGGTGTTCATTCATCCCTACGCGGGGGTGTTATCCGCCTACGGTATGGGTTTGGCTGATGTGCGGGCTATGCGCGAAAGGGCGATCGAGCAATTATTAACTGCTGAATTAATTGCGGATTTGCATGATATTTTAGCGCAATTGGAGGCGGAGGGAAAAGGGGAATTGAACCGCAGAGGCGCAGAGGGCGCAGAGGGAGAGAAAGAGGTTTTGGTTGTGAGGAAGCTGCATCTTAAATATCAGGGAAGCGATTCGGTTTTGATGGTGAATTTTGCTGGGAGTGTTGAGGAGATGCAGGCTGATTTTGAAGCAGCACACCGACAGCGTTACAGTTTTATTATGCCGGAAAAATCGCTAATTGTAGAAGCAGTTTCTGTAGAAGTTGTAGAAACAATGGATGTACTGGATAATTCTACAACTTCCCCATCTTGTGGCACAGGCATCTTGCCTGTGGCTGATAATTCTACAACTTCCCCATCTTGTGGCACAGGCATCTTGCCTGTGGCTGATAATTATACAAATCCCCCATCTTGTGGCACAGGCATCTTGCCTGTGGCTGATAATTATACAACTTCCCCATCTTGTGGCACAGGCATCTTGCCTGTGGCTGAAGCATCAACAAATCCCCCATCTTGTGGCACAGGCATCTTGCCTGTGGCTGAAGCATCTACAACTTCCCCATCTTGTGGCACAGGCATCTTGCCTGTACAAATGTATGTTGCTGGCGGGTGGCGAGAAACACCTGTTTATCAGAGAGACGATTTGCGATCGGGCGACTGCATTACGGGCCCGGCGATGATTGTCGAAGCAACTGGAACTAATATCATAGAACCGGGTTGGGAAGGCGAAATCACCGAAAACAATGACTTAATTTTGAACCGCAGATCCGCGCCGATGAATGCAGTTAAAACCCATTCATCGGCGGTTAAATCAGATCCAGTTTTGCTAGAAATTTTTAATAACTTATTTCGCGCCATCGCCGAACAAATGGGCGTGACTTTACAAAATACAAGTTCCTCAGTCAACATCAAAGAACGCCTGGACTTTTCCTGTGCAATCTTCGATGCAAACGGGCAATTAGTTGCCAACGCGCCGCACATTCCCGTGCATCTCGGTTCCATGAGCGAAAGTGTTGCAGCTTTAATCCTAGCACAAAGTCATACTATTAAACCGGGCGATGTTTATGTTTCTAACAATCCCTACAATGGCGGCACGCATTTACCAGATATCACCGTTATTAGTCCAGTATTTAATCGTGATTCCTCGCTTCCTTTATTTTATGTTGCGTCGCGGGGACACCACGCCGACATCGGCGGCATCACTCCCGGTTCCATGCCTCCCAATAGTAAAATAGTCACTGAAGAAGGCGTATTGTTTGACAATTTTCAGCTAGTCAGCGAGGGTAAATTCCGAGAAACAGAATTACTACAAATTCTGACAGCCGGGGATTTTCCGGTTCGCAATGTCGCACAAAATATCGCAGATTTGCAAGCCCAAATTGCCGCCAACAATCGCGGTTTAGCAGAACTTGTCAAGATGGTAGAACATTACGGCTTGGAAACAGTACAAGCTTATATGGGTTTTGTGCAAGACAATGCTGAAGAATCTGTGCGGCGCGTAATTGAGGTTTTGACTGATGGCGAGTTTACTTATCCGATGGATAGCGGCGGACAAATTAAAGTAGCTATTACAATTAACAAGTCTGCGCGCAGTGCAAAAATAGATTTTACTGGCACTTCTTCCCAACAATTCAACAATTTTAATGCTCCCGCTGCGGTGTGTAAAGCGGCTGTGTTGTACGTTTTCCGCACCTTGGTAGATGACGATATCCCTCTGAATGCTGGCTGTTTGAAGCCTCTCGAAATCATCAATCCCGCTGGCTGTATGCTGAATCCGCGTTATCCGGCGGCTGTGGTTGCGGGAAATGTGGAGACATCGCAGAATATTACGGATGCTTTGTATTGTGCGCTGGGTGCGATCGCATCTTCTCAGGGCACCATGAATAATTTCACATTTGGCGATCGACGCTATCAATATTATGAAACAATTTGCGGCGGTTCGGGTGCTGGTGCAAATTTCGACGGCACAGATGCGGTACAAACTCACATGACTAATTCGCGTTTAACCGATCCAGAGGTGTTGGAATGGCGGTTTCCGGTGTTGTTAGAAAGTTTTGCAATCCGGGCTAATAGCGGGGGGAATGGATGTCATCGCGGCGGTAATGGAGTGGTGCGGCGAGTGCGGTTTCTGGAGGCGATGACGGCGGGAATTTTATCGGGGAGGCGAGTGATTTCTCCGTGTGGTTTGCATGGAGGTGAAGCGGGGAAAGTTGGCCGGAGTTATGTTGAAAGATTTGATGGAAATGTTGAGGAATTGGGGAGTACGGCGAGTGTCGAAATGCAGCCCGGGGATGTGTTTGTCATTGAGACTCCGGGGGGCGGAGGTTATGGTTATTTGTAGCGAGTTTTACGGTTGATAGCCTTCATCTACCGGTAATTTTTGTTGATTTGCTGCCTGTCTGGCAACATAATTGCAGCGTTGATACTTTTGGTTGCCCGCACATTGCTTAATTCTAATAAACTCAACATCGTGTTGTGAACATAATAGAAGTAGTTGCTCCCACAAATCTACGTTAGCACTAGGTTTATTGTCACTATTTTTCCAGTTATTAGCCTGCCAGCGAATCGCCCAATTGTTGGCAATAGCATCTACAAGGTAGCCGTTGTTATTGTATAGCGTCACTTTACATCTTGTTTTGAGTGCTTTCAGACTTTCAATTGCAGCAATAATATCCATACGATTATTTGTACTTAACTGAAATCCGCCACATAATTCCTTGCGAAAATTTTCATACAGCAAGATTGCCCCATATCCACCAGCACCGCTCGCCATAGTTATACCGCGAGTATAAATGCTAACTTGTTTCAAGTTGCTCATGATTGTATAACTTATTCAGGAAATTTCAACATTATATAATTAATTTTACTTAAATATTGACAATTTTTAAGCCTTTGCACTAAAGGTAGATTGTACTGTAGTGTATTTAGTAGTAAAATAAACCATATTATAGATAGACAGGAGATGTCACGTTGATGAAGTACACTCCTCAAGCAATCGATTCCTGTAGGCACACGCCACTGACGTGTCCTCTATCTCTGCTTGTTGTCAAAGTGTAACGATTCCATTGCCTTTGATGTTTATCCCATGCTTCCGGCATCTCATCCCAAATTTTATCATGCAGAAGTCTCCCAGCAGCTTTAGGTGTTCTACCTCCCCATTGCTTGAAGAAAAATGCGACTTCAGCATCCTCGCACTGCTGCTTAATATTCTCAACCCACTCTGCTTGGATGGGACGGTGTTTTACCCCAGATTCTCCGCCAACAATCACCCAATTAATGCCTGTTAAATCTAGTTCTAAATTACCTAAAAGTGGTTCGCATGATAGAAATCTGACTTTAGCGGGTACTTGTCGCAAACAGTCAATCCTGTTAACGTAGTTTTGATTTTCAACAGAAACTCCCATCCAAATATTATCATGCCAGTCTAATTTGTCAGCTATTTCTCGAAGGCGTTCGTGTCTTTTGGTCAGAATTTGATATATATGCCAGGGAGTTTCACGCATTACCTCAAAAACTTCTTTGAGAAAATCTATTGGCACTTCTTCATGAAATAAATCGCTCATCGAGTTCACGAAAATACGGCTCGGTTTTCGCCAGCGTTTTGGTTCTTCCAAGCGATTCCTATGGAGTGTTAAATCAAAGCCGTTAGGAAAATTAGTGTGAAACCTTTTTGTTAATGCTTCTGCATAACAATGGGTGCAGCCGGGACTGACTTTATCGCAGCCAGTTGTTGGATTCCATGTGCGATCGCACCACTCGATACCAGTATTAATGCTAGACATACAAACACTTGACCCTTGAAACAACTAATTATCTTTTTAGATGCGCTGGATACATAGAATTTATATGTATCAATTTAGATTAATGCAGCATCACCTACAACTCCATTATATAATTAAAATTGACTTAAGTATCAACACTTTTTAAGCAGTTGCATTAAATGTAGATCGTAGTGTAGAATCGGGCTGCAACAGCATTGATACCCAAAACCTTTACAGAACAATTGTGCAAGCACCAGTTTTTTCCGAACTCAACCACCCTGTGGTCAAATCCCTGTTCCATCACAGCGATCAGGAATTATTGACCCTGTTTCAAAACCATCCCGATCAGGGCCGCTTTTTCACGGCGATTTTTTGCCGCTACGCTCAAATTGTACACTCCCTGATCCGCCATTCCGTGCGATCGCCCGTACAAGGCGATTACCTCTTCGCCCACACCTGGCAGCACATCTATCACGAGCTCCGAGGCCTCGATTTGCGCCGCGAAACCCAAGATCCTGATGGCGACAATCTCAGTCTCCAAAACTGGCTGATTAATGTCACCGCTGTCTGCATCAATCAAGCCGAATTACCCCCAGTTGAGTCTATTCACTACTCTTTGCAATCCGCTTCGCCTCCCCTGTGGTGTTACGTCAGACAAGCCTTAGAATTGTTGGCGCCACTGCCACGTTTAGTCGTGTTGATGGCCCAGACTTTCCGCTGGAGCGAAACTCGAATTGCAGCTTATTTGCAAGCAGAAGGTGAAGCTATTTCGCCCGCTCAAGTTAGGGCTTTGCTGCAAAAAGGATATCAAACTTTAGAGTCAAATTTGCCGCAGGATATTCGCGCTATTTATCTGGATGAAAATCTCGATTATCAACAAGCACTTGTCTAGCAGCCGAGAATTCCGCTAATATCAATTATTCTTCAGTCCCCCTCTGCTGCGGACTTTGTTTGACAAGAAGAGGTTTCAATCGCCGATATCAAGAAGCTAACATCAATTATTCTTTAGTCCGCGGAGGCGGACTTCGTTTGTGTAGACGCGGTTTCAACCGCCGAGTCTCGATTGTATTTGACAAAAATCGGTTTCAACCGCACTAATAGTCGGAAATAATATCAGAGGTGAAAATGGCAGTTTATCAAGTTCGGCTGGTGAATGAGGAGCGATCGCTCGATCGCACGATCGCAGTACCGGACGACCAGTATATCCTAGATATGGCAGAAGATGCCGGCATCCGCTTGCCGAATGGATGCAAGCAAGGAGAGTGTTCTGCTTGCGTTGCCAAACTGCTTAGCGGTGAAATCGACCAAAGCGAACAAAAGTTTTTGAAGCCCTCAGAATTGCAAGCTGGCTACGCTGTTACCTGTGTCGCTTACCCGCTTTCTGACTGCACTTTGTTAACTCATCAAGAAAAAGTTTTATATGAAGCAGCTCTCTATTTTAAGTAATGCCAGATGCGTATTATATATTGTCAGAGTCTCGCTAGCGATTCCTCAAAGGTGTGCATATTATAGTGCTGTCCCGATCGCGAGCTGTCAAATTCCGTGACATCGTAATTATATTATAGTGCTGTCTCGCTCGCGATGACAGCTCGCGAGCGAGACAGCACTAAATTCAGAGAATTATTATTCGTATACCAGCAGAAACGAGTTAATGCCAGGTGCGCCACAAGCACCCTACTCACTACTTAAAAATTAACTACGGCTTGCCATTAAATTTCAACAATTCCAGAATCCGCTTCAGCGGAATTTCCGCCCAATCCAAGCGGTAATTGAGTTCGTAGGCCAGCTCAGCAACCCCTTTTTCCAAAATGTAAGCATCCAGCAAAACTTGTAGTTCTGGTATAGATTTTGGCAAGAAACTGGCATCGGCTGCTGTTACCAAATAGCTGTTAAGAAAAGTGAGGCTGACCCAGCGGTGCCAAACATTCGCCCACTGCTGCATCTCCGGAAGATTTTCAGGGCGGATCATACCGCTTTCAACTTCATTTCGCAGTGCCAAAGTAACAGCATAATTGAAAGATTGTAGCATTCCCGCCACATCTCGCAGGGGCGATCTTTTCATCCGCCGCTCGCTTAACGGTCGATTCCGTTCTCCTCCGAAATCAATAATTACGAAGTCTTTACCTGTATAAAGAACTTGTCCGAAATGGAAGTCCCCGTGACAGCGAATTCGATCCGCCGTGATTCTCAAGTTCAAAATAGACTTGAAACGTTCCATCAGCAACTCTTCCCGGTTTAGGAGATTTTGTGCTAGTTTATGCGCTTCTGGCGGCAGTTTTGACAGCCGCTTTTTCAGCAGCAGCAAAGTTCTTCCTGCCATATTTCTCATGTGTTGGTAGATGGAACGCTGGTAAAATGAGGTGAAGTTTTCTGGAGCAAAAGCGGGATTTTCGGTGTCTGAAGCTAAAGCGAGGTGAAGTTCCGCTGTCCGCTGACCTAAAAGTTCGGCTGATGCTAAGTAAGAGCCGATTAGTTCGCGAGCTAAGGCCGGAATTTCTAGGGATAAATCGGCTACTAGAGAGTTTGGTTGCCGCATTTGTGCGGTCAAAGCGCTGGGTAAATAGTTTTCGGGATCTGTCGATAAATTATCGCCTAAATGCTTGGCTTCTACTGTCATTACTTGCTCGAAATAGTCGCGCAGCGTGTCTAATGTATAAGACCAAGCGTCCCTGCTGTCGGGGATTAGTTTTTGCAGTATTCCGACTGTAATTACTTGTTTTTCGGCTGTGTGATATTCCAAGGCTCCGGCAATTGGAGCGTAGTGTTGGATCGGGTTGCGATCGGTTAAAAACCGCCCGATTTCTAATTCGGGGTTGATTCCTTCTTCGACTTTTCGCAATATTTTTAGGACGTAGCGATCGCCGTAAGCTGCGGATGTATTGCTTTGTTCTTTTTTGAACAGGTGAGGTTCGAGCTGCGATAAATCTTGGTCTGAGTTGAATGCAATGTCGGCAATTCCCACCAGTTGACCTGCTGTACCTTTGTAACTGCGAGAATTGCCGATCGCCCCCAGCAGCGCGCTCAGCAGGCCTTTGTCCCCAGCAGCATCAAATAGCACCCCGGCTTCGTTGCTTTCAGGGAAGTGCAGGCGTGCGATCGCGCGATCGTCCGCATCGCCTTTCATCTCTTCCCAACCTACGGGCAAAACGTAAGTTTCCGGCATACCTTCTGTATAATTCAACAGCACAAACAGAATGTAAACTGTAGATTCTTCTCCCGCACCATTGTGACATTCTACAGGAATAATTTCACTAATTTCCAACGATTGAATCGTCCTATCTGCACCGATGAACCAGCGATTGCTGCGTAAATAGTTTGGCAAAAGAGAGAGTAGCATCTCGCTTAATTGACTTGTTACAAAAGCGGTTTTCCAATTGCCGATTACCGCCAAACTAGGCAAGTTTGTCTTAAAACCGTGCAGCGAAAATTCTTCGGGTTTAGGAGTAAGAGTAAACCAGTAAAATGTGTGAGGACTCAAACTCAAAAAGTAAGGTGATTCGCCAACAGGTGGAAACTCAGCGCGACCGAAAATCTCCACCGGCACAGCACCTTTAAACGGAGAAAGGTCTAATTCTGCCGTCTGCACGAAGCGCGACAAATTAGCGACTACGAGGATGTGTTCGTCTTGATAAGTGCGAACAAAAGCTAAAACTTTGCGGTTTTCTGGGTACAGAAACTCGCAAGTGCCGCGGCCGAATGCTTGGAAGCGCTGGCGCACAGCAATCAAGCGTTTCATCCACCACCAGAGTGAACTTGGATTCGCCCGCTGCGCTTCCACGTTCACAGATTCGTAGTGATATTCAGGGTCAACGATTGGTGGCGCGTACAGCCGCTGCGGGTTAGCGCGGCTGAAACCGGCATTGCGATCGCTACTCCACTGCATCGGAGTTCTCACCCCGTTGCGATCGCCCAAATAGATATTATCACCCATCCCAATCTCATCGCCGTAGTAAAGCACCGGCGTACCAGGAAGAGACAGCAGCAAAGCATTCATCAACTCAATGCGGCGGCGGTTATTTCCCATCAGCGGAGCCAAGCGGCGGCGGATACCCAAATTAATTCTCGCCTGAGTATCTTGAGCGTAAACCCGATACATATAATCTCGGTCTTCATCGCTCACCATTTCCAGCGTCAATTCATCATGATTCCGCAAAAACAATGCCCACTGACAATTATTAGGAATCTGCGGAGTTTGCTGGAGAATATCGCTAATTGGGAAGCTATCTTCCATGTGCAAAGCCATAAATAAACGCGGCATCAGCGGGAAATGAAAATTCATGTGACATTCATCGCCACCCGAGTAATATTCAACCGCATCCTCCGGCCACTGATTCGCCTCAGCAAGCAGCATCCGGTTCGGGAATTTCTCATCTACGTGCTGCCGCAAATGCTTGAGAAATACGTGAGTTTCTGGCAGGTTTTCGCAGTTAGTACCTTCCCGCTCGTACAGATAAGGCACGGCATCCATTCGCAGTCCATCTACTCCCAGTTCCAACCAAAAGTCTACCACATCTAAGATGGCTTGGCGGACGGCGGGATTGTCGTAATTTAAATCTGGTTGGTGAGAATAAAAACGGTGCCAGTAATAAGCTTTTGCTACCGCATCCCAAGCCCAATTAGAAGTTTCAAAATCTTGAAAAATAATCCGAGCATCTTGATATTTTTCCGGCGTATCGCTCCACACATAAAAATCTCTTTCGTTACTGCCTTTCGGGGCGCGCCGCGCTCGCTGAAACCATGCGTGCTGGTCGGAAGTGTGGTTGACAATTAACTCAATAATAACTCGAATTCCGCGCTGGTGCGCTGCTTCTAAAAGCTCTTTAAAGTCGTCTAACGTGCCGTAAATCGGGTTGACGGTGGTATAGTGAGATGTATCGTAGCCGTCGTCTCGGAGTGGCGAGGGAAAAAATGGCAGTACCCAAATTGCTGTTACTCCCAAGTTTTGCAGGTAATCTAGTTTTTCTGTGAGTCCCCGAAAGTCGCCGATGCCGTCTGCATTGCTGTCTGCAAAAGCGCGAATTGGTACTTCGTAAATGATGGCGTCTTTGAACCACAAGGGATCGTTATTTAACATTGAGTTTGGCATAATTTTTATGGGAGAATGGTAATTTGGATTTGGTAATTTGGATTTGGTAATTTGGATTTGTTAGTGAAAAATCCAAACTGATAAATCATAACGCATAATTCTATCGCGATTCGTCATGCCAGTGGTAGAGTTTTAATCGTAATTTATGAACGCAAAACTTATAAGTTCTTAACTAAAAAAATTAAACAATCTTATTTGTTATTGCGGATACAGTTCATGATTCGGATCTCGATCGCCGTATTACAGACCCGTGCTTGGCGGTGCACGCCCTACATACTTATATATAAATCCTTTCCCCGTGTCCCCTCTCCCCCTCGAACCCTCTCCGGCGGCCGTCGGAGTGACGGTTTTTACTACCTACCGGACGGTTTGCACGACACTACACTGCCTTGACGCTGTTTGTAAATTTTTGTTACATTTGTTTACATAAAGCAACAAAAGTTTAAGGAAATAGCAAAAATGACTATTGTAATCGCTCTTTTGGTCGTCGGTTGGGTCGCAGCATCTTTAATTGGCACTCAAGCATATTTCCTGGGCGAACAGTCCAAGCCCATTCACGATCGCAATTGGAGCAATGAATCTTTTGAACAACTGGCAAAATCGATGACTGGAACAGAAATTGATTACACTGTTCGCGTTCCCGCCTACAGCATGGATGCTTACACCAGTCGCACGATGGCTAATTAGTAATATTAAGCAGCAGGCTTGACTATTTTGAATAACAGGCTTTCTGGCCTGTTCCACAAGCAGATTTATTTTTGTGGAACAGGCCA
>NZ_JAEQCX010000072.1:0-4067 GCF_020738035.1 Microcoleus sp. PH2017_28_MFU_U_A | reverse complement strand
GAACAGGCCATAAATAATTATCGAAGTGTAATCGGCAAAATTCTCACCCTAGAGCGCGTTTCATCCACAGAAATGAACGCCCCCGACTCAATTTGTGGCTCAAATTGATGTAACACTTCCACAATCAAACTCTCTATATTAGCAGGCAGCACGTCTTGAATACGCACTTGAATGACACTGGGAGCATCAGCTTGGGTTGCGGCCAGCAGTGCGCCAAAATCTAAATCATGAGTGAATACGGCATAGTCATTTACTCGCGCCCATTCCATAATAACGCGATCTGTGGCACGAGGATCGCCGACTGTAGACCAATGAAGAGACTCTATTCCGTATTTAGTAAATACGACAGTCCACTCAGGTGACAGGTTCATATCAATCAAAATTTTCACGCTATTTTGAGAGGAATTTCTACTTCTTCAACTCGCCACGCTGCATAGGCAAGCGCTTCATATATATCTGCTTCTTCCAGGTAGGGATAAGCCTGCAAAATGCCTGACGGTGAGTGTCCCGATGCCATCAGTCCGACTATCGTGCCAACAGTGACTCGCAAGCCGCGAATGCAGGGTTTTCCTCCCATTACTTCTGGATTCAGAGTGATTCTAGTTAGTTGTTTCATGATTTTAAACTACCAGGCTTTCTGGGAAACAAGAAGATTTCTTTTTTGTGGAACAGGCCGGAAAGCCTGTTCCTAACACAACTACAAACTGTTACCTACCAACGCGGGGAGAGAGTCTTTTTTACGAAACTGCAAATGGTTATTTACGCAGTCGATCGCAATTGTGTCACCTTCAACAAACGCATTTTCGAGAATCTTGTTAGCTAGCGGGTTTTCCAACTCCCGCTGGATAGCGCGTTTCAGGGGACGAGCGCCATAAACTGGGTCGTAACCGACATCTGTGATATGGTTTTTTGCAGCATCGGACAGTTCCAAGGTGATTTTCTGTTCCGCCAACAGCCGCTCGATCCGCTTGACTTGAATGGTGACGATTTGCCGCAGTTCCGTCTTGCTCAAAGTGTGGAACAAAATTGTCTCGTCCACCCGCTGAAGAAACTCCGGCCGGAAGTGCGATCGCAAAGCAGTCATCACCCGTTTTAACATTTGTTCGTACTCTTGGTCTGTCTCCCGTTCTTGAGTCGGTAAATCTTCACTTTCACTATTGTCTTTTTCACTCTTGTCTGAGATATCGACTCGCTGGGCAGATACCTCGACAGTGCCATCATCAGCAACTTTATAATCAGTCTTGGGAATTGACACCTCCTTCGGTTCCTGCTTCCTAGCAGCAGGTTTTTTGGTAGTTTTTCCCTTCTTAGCAAACACTTCTAAAATGTGGTCGCTGCCGATATTGCTTGTCATCACAATGACGGTATTCTTAAAGTCAACCACTCGACCTTGAGAATCGGTAATTCTGCCGTCATCCAACACTTGCAGCAAAATGTTAAAAATATCAGGGTGCGCCTTTTCCACTTCGTCAAATAGCACCACCGAATAAGGGCGTCTCCGCACTGCTTCCGAAAGTTGTCCCCCTTCATCGTAACCGACGTATCCGGGGGGAGCTCCTACCAACCGGGAGACATTTTGCTTCTCCATATATTCCGACATATCGATGCGGATAATCGCATCATCGCTGTCAAACAAAAACTCCGCCAACGCCCGCGCTAGCTCAGTTTTACCGACGCCTGTGGGGCCCATGAACAAGAAAGAGCCGATCGGTCTACCGGGATCTTTCATCCCCGCCCGCGCCCGCCGAATCGCCGCAGCAACCGCCGTTACAGCCTCCTCTTGACCGATAACTTTCTTGTGCAAATGGCTTTCCAATTGCAGCAATTTTTGGCGTTCCGATTCCAACAACCGATTGACCGGAATTCCCGTCCATTTAGCAACAATTTCCGCAATATCGCCCTCAGTAACTTTTTCCCGCAGCAGCGAGGAACCTTGAGCTTGTTGTTTCAAAAGTTCGGCTTCCTTGGCTTCGCGATCGCGCACCGCAGTCTCCAATTTACCGTACTTCAACTGCGCCGCTTTATTCAAATCGTAAGCTCTTTCTGCTTGTTCGATTTGGACTCGCAACTGGTCTTCTTCTGCTTTCAATTTATTGATTGCATCCAACAACTGCTTTTCGCCCAACCACTGAGAAGACAGTTTTTCCTGCTTGACTTTTAAAATGTCAATCTCCGATGTGATGCGTTCAATGCGGGGGCCGATTCCCGGGGATAGAGCGCCTTTACCCTCACCTTCGATCGACAATTTTTCCATTTCCAACTGCATCACCCGGCGGTCAATCCCTTCCAATTCCACGGGTTTGGAGGTAATCTCCATTTTCAAATGGGCGGCCGCTTCGTCTACAAGGTCGATCGCCTTATCCGGCAAAAAGCGATCGGAAATATAGCGAAAAGACAGAGTAGCAGCAGCAACCAGCGCCGAATCGGTAATTTTTACCCCGTGGTGGCGTTCGTAACGGTCTTTCAATCCGCGTAAAATTGAAACAGTATCTTCCACAGTCGGTTCCCCGACAAATACTTGTTGAAAGCGGCGTTCCAGTGCCGGATCTTTTTCAATATTTTTGCGGAATTCATCGAGAGTTGTAGCGCCGATACAGCGCAATTCACCTCTGGCTAACATTGGTTTCAACAAATTTCCGGCATCCATTCCCGAACCGGAACTTCCGCCGCCGCCAGTGCCAACAACCGTGTGCAATTCATCAATAAATAGGACAATTTGCCCGTCGGAATCGATAACTTCTCGCAGCACAGAACGCAATCGTTCTTCAAATTCGCCCCGGAATTTTGCCCCAGCAATTAAACTGCCCATATCGAGGCTGAATAGTTGGCGGTTTTTCAAAGATTCGGGTACATCGCCGTTGACAATGCGCTGGGCTAAACCTTCGGCGATCGCAGTTTTTCCGACTCCGGGATCGCCAATTAACACTGGATTGTTTTTCTGACGGCGGGAAAGAACTTGCACGACGCGGCGGATTTCCTCGTCGCGGCCGATTACTGGGTCGAGTTTGCCTGCTTTTGCCGCTTCTGTCAAATCGCGCCCGTATTTAGTGAGGGCGTCGGAGTTGGCGTCAGAATTTTGGTTTTGACTTTGACTTTGACTTTGGGTTTGCTTTTGATCTTTGACTTTGGTAGTAGCACGAATTGATTTGATTGCTTCTTCGAGTTTCGCGCGATCGATCGTACCAGGCGCCGGTTTGCGATCGTATCCGGGGCGGCCCGGCGGCCCGTCCCCCCTAGTCAGCAATCGCCTACCAACTCGTTCATCTTCTAGCAAGCCTATTAATAAATGTTCAACGGCGATAAAATTATCTTGCCAAGTCTGTCTGGCAGACTCAGCAGCATCTAACATCACTTCTAAGCCGCGGCCGAGGTATAGTTGGTCAGCGTTGGCAACTCTCGGCTGTCGTTTGGCAAAAGCATCTAACTGCTGCGCCAAGCGGGGGACATCGACTCCAGCCTTGCTGAGAATGCTGTTTGCTAGGGCTTGCTGTTCTAGAATGGCGATCGCTAAATGTTCAACCTCTAGCTGCTGATTGGCAAAGCGGCGGGCTACATCCTGGGATTTGACTATGGCTTCCCAGGCTTGATCTGTAAATTTGCTAGGGTCTGTTGGCTGCACGTTGGTTCCTCGCAATCAAGGGGATTCCTGTTGTTATCCGTTCATACATGGTCTCACAACTATCTTAATCTTGAAACACGATTGTTAATCTATGAGTGCGGTTAACGAGCGCCGAAGTTGCAACACAATTGACTGCTTGTACAAGCTTACAGTCCGCAATCCACCGCAAAAATTTGTGTGGTACGACCGGATCGGGCGATCGAACTTATGAAAATATACAGGTTCTCCATTGCCTACAATACTGTACAGACACGGCACTGCCGCCTCATAATTATGTCTTGGTTCGATCGTTCGGACTTTAGTCCGCATCAATTTCTGCGGACTAAAGTCCTCACTACAAACCTCTTTGTTGCTCTACTAAAAATTTTACTTTATTGACATCTATGTTATTTCCTACTTACCAATTTTTAGTATTTTTCCTAATTATTTTTAGCGCCATCCTCTCCTT